>JADGAL010000248.1 GCA_015232025.1 Alphaproteobacteria bacterium | reverse complement strand
CTGGCGGCGCGGGCGGCGCGGCGCAAGCCCGCCACACTGGAGCGGCGCCTCGCGGCCATCGCGGTCCACCAGCGCCAGGCGGGGGTCGCGCTCGACCTCAAGGACCCGCTGCTCGCCGAAAAGACTCAACTCCGATCTGCCAGGAACTGGGGGCTTACAGCCTCGCGACGCGCCGTCCGCAAGCACGTTTAGCGCCCGAACCTCGTCCAGGTCCAGATGCGCTCCGTCCCGGCGGAGCGCATCTGCGGCTGGGCGGCCGCCATTCTCGGCCTAACCCATAGGTAGTTTGAATGTTGCTCAAAAGCACGCCCCATGGTATCGCTGGTGAAATTTGCTTTAGGCAACAAGCATGAGCGAAGGGGTGGCTGACCTTTCTGCTGGCGCGCAGATCCGCTTGCGGCACGGCCCTTCGCGTATTGGGGTCACCACAGGACGCGACCGCATGCAGCGGGACCGTCGGCTCGTTCAAGTTCGGTTCCCCGATCCAACGACCTACGCGCCTGAAGATCAGCTCGAAGCCGTGCTGAGAGCCAAGAGAGCCCCATTGATTTGTTGGCTGATGGGCGCCTGGGCAAGCCTCTCGATCTTCGGCGAGTGCTGACCCATGCCCGACTAAGCGGCCGACTGGCTGACATCATCTACAGCATGGAAGCGACAAACACGGACGTCGATGCGTACCAGTTCAAGCCAGCCGCACCGCAAGTCATAATCGTTCTTCGGAAGGAATGAAAATGAAAAGCATGTTAAGTTTGGCGGTTATTTCATTTTTGACCGCCTCTGCAACATACGGTGTCGCTGAGGCGAGGGACGGCAATATTCCGGGGTCTGTCGTAAATGGAATTTTTGGCGCAGTAGCCGATTCGGCGAAGTCAAATCCAAAAGACGGCCAGGATGCAGCCGCTGATATGTTTGGCAAGATATTCGGCGGAGTAGTGGGGGCCAAGTTTGGCAAGGATGCAGGGAAGGCTGTTGAGGCGTTGGTCGGTGCAGGGATGCAAAATCGCGGTACACCCCAGGTCGGATCGTCACTGGATGCAGCCGACCGTGTCGCTTTCGAGCAGGCTGTTGTCAGAGCCTTCACTTACGGGCAGGCTGGGCAAGCCATGTCGTGGAGCAACCCGCAATCGGGCGTATCCGCTTTGATTGTTCCGCAGGAAAGCAAAACGGAAGCCAGGAAGTTCGCTGTTTTGATGGATAAGCGTCTCTCGCCAGTGCCACAGGTTGCGCTGATAGGCGAAACCTACAAAGCGAAGAAGTCGACAAGCGTCCGCGCCTTCCCCGCCGCGAATGCCGAGGTTCTGTCGAGACTAAAGCTAGGCGAATCATTTACTGCGGTTGGCAAAATCTATGGTGCGGATTGGATCGTAGTTGGAAACGGCCGTCGCACCCTCGGCTATGTGGTGGGAGGCACAGTTGAGAAGTCCGCCACTGACCATTTGGCGAGCAACGCAACAATTAGACAGCCAATAAGCGTCGATGCGATTGAGAAGCGCCGTGCGGAGGATTTTGATGGCGGAAACTTCATCTCGCATGAGATGCCTGCTTTGGCCCCCTGCCGGAGGATTGATGTGGTGCTGACGACGAGCGCGAACACAGAGCGTAGCGCCCTCAGTGCCTGCAAGGGGCCCGATGGTGGGTGGGAGATGGCGGATGTTGTAACCTCGTCTAATCAATCCAATCAGGTAATGCCACCTTCCCTGAGCGCGACTCGCGAATGAGGTTTGCCATGGCCGCTCAGACTTCCTTGCGGCGAGACTGCGACGCTAGACGCGGCAGCGCTACACCAAGAAGCCCGGTCGGCGAGAGATCCGGACCAAGGGGAGGTCCCGGCGGGTGCCCCCCCTTTGTTCCCCGGCAGCGCCGGATGCCGATGGATTCCTGACGCGGGTGTTCATTGAGGCGATGTCTTCGGGCGCCTTTCCCTATGCCGTGCTCACTGAGCGACATCCGTCGATGTGTCGCGGCACAGAGGGCACCTCGGGCATAGAGACACCAACCTGGGCAGCCCATTTGGCCGTGAGCGAACTTGGGTGCGCCTGAGTGAACTGTCACCCGTAATCCAGGTGGCGATCCAGCACGTAGTCAGAACCTTCGCCCCGTGCATTGGTGTGCGCCGTCCACTAAGGCGCACTGTCGCCGTGTGCTCGTCGGTAGGGGAACCACAAGCTAGGTCAGGGCCTTTCGCGACCGCCACATCTCGTCCACCCACAGCGAATGCTCGGCAAGGCGGCGACGGATGAACGCCGCCATGAAGGGGGTGACGGCGGGATTGGTGGTGATCTGCCAGATGCTGTCGCCTCCCAGCAACGCCTTCTGGCGCCGGTGGGTCTCGATGAAAACCGACAGCAGGCGTCCCTGGCGCTGGAATTCCGGCACCATGTGGGCGCAATGGTAGAAGATCGTACGCTGGTCGACGCGTTCGCCCAGCAGCCAGCCGACCACCTCGCCCTGGCGGCGCAGCACGAAGCTGGTGGCCGGTTCGACGAGGAAGCCCTGGTTCAGGGGGTCGAAATCGGGATTGCTGCCGGGCCGCGCCATGACACGGCGGATGGAGGCGATGTCCTCGTCGGTGATCTCGTCCCAACCGATGACCGCATAGGTGTCCTCGACCACCAGCCGCCGGCCGCCCTTTTGGGTCGCGGCCCAATCCAGGATCGCCTGGGGATGCCCCGAGGCGCGCACCAGATGGATGTCGGGCGCGGCCCAGCCGCCCCGGCGCAGCACGCCCTCGAAGGCCGCACGCTGGGGCAGGCGGGACGAATACGACGTCCCCACCGCCTTGGCCCCCTGGTCCGCCGCCGCGTGCTCGAAGGCCGCCAGAAGCGTGACGCCCAGCCCTTTGCGCCGGCTCGGCGGCTCGACCATCACCGAATCGAGCCGGGCCTCGCTTTCGACCACACTGCCCAGGGCAAGGCCGGCGGGCCGCCCGCCGACCCTCAAGCCGACGGCCAGCACCCCGGGGGGCGGCGCGGAAAGCGCGTCGCGCAGCTTTGGAAAAGTGAAGGTTTGAAACGTCCGTGCCTCCGCCGGATCGCTCAACATCTCGATCGTCCCCATCATGCCCCCAAGCTTGCGTCGGGGAGCAATCTGCCGCAATCGCGGAAATGAAACAACGTGCGCCCCGAGCCGGCTTGCCAACGGCCGGAGCGCTGGCCAATATCCCCGCATCCATGGGGGGATGGATCACGTGACAGCCAGCGCCCGCACGCCGACGCGGCGACAATTCCAGACCACCGAGTGCGGGGTCGCCATCCTTGGCATCATGCTGTCCCATTTCGGCCGGCATGTGCCGCTGGAAGAGCTGCGCGCCGCGACCGGCGTGTCGCGGGAATGCGTCAGCGCCGCCGACATGGCCCGCGCCGCCCGCGCCTACGGCCTGGAATGCAAGCCCTTGCGCCGCGAACCGGAGCAGCTGGCGGCCTTGGGCTTTCCCTGCGTCGTCCATCTCCGCTTCATCCATTTCGTCGTTCTCGAGGCCATGGACGACGAGCGCGTCGTGTTCAACGACCCGTCCATCGGGCGCCTGGAGATGCCGCGCGCGCAGTTCCACGAGGATTTCACCGGCATCGTCCTGCGCTTTTCTCCGGGACCGGACTTCCGCCCGACATCCCCGCGCCGGGGGCCGACCGGGATCTGCTGGACACCCCCCGTGTCGCGGGCGTTCGCATGGGCGGCCCTGCTGGGCCTCGCCGAGGCCTTGATGCCGGTGGCGGCGGCGTTGCTGCTGGCACGCGGTCTGCTGGAGTGGGCGGCCGGCGCCGCGCTTGTCCACCTGGCCGCCGGAGCCCTTGGCGGTTCGGCCTGGATCGACATGCGGCGCGGGCTTGCGGCGGCCGGCACGGACTCCCTGCGGCGACGCTTGCGGGCGCTTCCGTTCGGCTTCTTCCTCTACCGACTGCCCGATCCGTTGACGCACACGATGTATTCGGCCGAGAGCGTGGCGCGCCTGCTCTGCCTGGACATCCTGCCCGCGGCCGTCCGGACCGTCGCCCTGCCCGCCGCCCTGGCCGCCGCCTGGAGCATCTCGCCGCGTGGCGCCCTGGTCCTTGCCGTGCTGACGGTTCTCCATCTCGGCGCCATGGCGGCGCTGGCCCGCTGGCGAACCGCAACGGGGCGGGAGCTGCGCGCCGCCGAGCATTCCGACCAAGCGGAACTGGCCTCCACCCTGGATGACCTGGAAATCGCCAAGGTCGCCGACCTGCACCGCGAGTTTCTCGCCGAAGGCCTGGGCAAGCACGCCGCCCGGAACCGTCTGGCGCAGGAATGGGGGGTGGCGGTTGCCGCGCTTCGCACGCTGGCCGCCCATTTCCAGTTGGTCGCCGGTGCCGCGATCCTGCTGGCCGGCGCCCTGGAAGGCGGCCCCGGACCGGGTTCCACCGCCGCCCTGATCGTCCTGGCCCTTGCGCTCGGCCGTGTGCTGGACGGGCTTTCCGGCATGGCGGGAAAATGGGACGATCTCGATTCGGCCCGGTCGCCGGTGGCGGACGTGCTCGACGTGCCGCCGGAGCCGCCGCGGGTGGTGGCCGAAGCGCCGCCGGACGGCGGAGTGCTGCGGGCCGCGGGGGTGACCTTCGGCTACGCCCCGCTGAAGCCGCCGCTCCTCAAGAACCTCGACCTCGTGGTAAGCCCCGGCGAGGTCGTCGGCATCACCGGTCCATCGGGAGGGGGCAAATCGACCCTGGCCGGCATCCTCGCCGGCATGGTGCGGCCGTGGTCGGGACAGGTGCGCCTGGACGGCGCGCCGCTGGCCGATCTGGCGCCGGCCCGGCGCGCGCGGATGGTCGCCTGGGTGGACAAGAACGTCTTCGTCCACGAAGGCGGCATCCGCGACAATGTGGTCCTGTGGGACATCGCGACCGACGAGCGGGCGTTGGAGGCCGCCATCCGCGACGCCTGCCTGGACGAGGTGCTGGCGGACCGCCCCGGCGGCGTCGGCGCCATGGTCGAGCCGCTGGGCCGCAATTTCAGCGGCGGACAGCTCCAGCGGATCGAGATCGCCCGCGCCCTGGTGCGGCGGCCGTCCCTGGTGATCCTGGACGAGGCGACCGACGCCCTCGATGCCGGACTCGAGGAGCGGCTTTTGGCCAACCTCCGCCGACGCGGCTGCACGGTGGTGGTGATCAGTCACCGCGTGTCGACCCTGGCCGCCTGCGACCGGGTGGTGCGGGTGGTTGGCGGCGTCATCGCCAC
>JADGAL010000247.1 GCA_015232025.1 Alphaproteobacteria bacterium | reverse complement strand
GCCGCCGCCGCCGAGCCCGGCGCGGCCACCGGCCAGCAATGGTTCGACGCCGCCACCGCCCGCATGCAGCGCTTAAAGCCCGTCGAGGCCGCCGTCGCCGAGGAATTGCACGCGCTCGCCGACCGTCTGGCCTCGTCGGCGCGCACCCAGCTGATGCTGCTGCTCGCCGCCGTGGCGGCCTTGATCGCGCCGACCATGGTGATCGGCCTGGTGGTGGCGCGGAGCATCGTCCGGCCGCTGAACGAGATGGCGGCGGTGGTCGGCCTGCTGGCGCGCGGCGAAGCGGCCGAACTGCCGGCGCTCGACCGCGGCGACGAGATCGGCGACATCGCCCGCGCCCTGGGCACCATCCACCGCGAGGGCGTCGAGGCCAAGCGCATCCGCACCGCGCTGGACGCCGCCTCGGCCGCCGTGATGGCCACCGATGGCGAAGGCCGGATCGCCTATGCCAACGCCTCGGCGCTGGCCTTGATGGCGGCCATCGGCGAGGGTGGGCGGGTGGTCGGCACGCGGCCCGACTTCCTGCCCGACACCAGCCAGACCCTGACCCTGGCCGGCCACATCCTGGAGGTGATCGCCGTCCCGGTGGTCGCCGAGGGCGGCGAGCGCCTGGGCACCGTGCTGCAATGGACCGACCGCACCCGGCAGATGCGCGTGCAAAGCGAGATCCAGGCGGCCGTCTCGGCGGCGGCGCGCGGCGATTTGTCGGCGCGGCTCGACGACGGCGAGGAGGCCGGCGTCTATCGCGACGTCTCAAGCGAGGTCAACTCGCTGCTGGGCGTCGTGTCGGGCTTTCTGGCCGATTTCGACCGCGCCCTGGCCGATCTGGCGGCGGGCCGCCTGGATGGGCGCATCGACCAGCGCCACGACGGCGTGTACGCCACGCTGGTGACCGCCGTCGAGGCCACCCGCGACCGCCTGCGCGGCGTGGTCGACGGCATCCGCGAGGCGGCCAAGGGCTTGAAGAACGCCGCCGCCGAACTGGCGCAAAGCAGCACCGATCTGGCCGGGCGCACCGAGCAGCAGGCGGGCAGCCTGGAAGAGACCGCCGCCGCGATGGAGGAACTGACCGTCACCGTGCGCCAGAACGCCAGCAACGCCAGCCAGGCCGCCCAGGTGGTGGTGTCGGCGCGCGAACTGGCCCAGGGCGGCGGCGGCGTGGTCGCCCAGGCGGTCGAGGCGATGGGCGAGATCGAGCGCTCGGCCACCCGCATCGCCGAGATCGTCGGCATGATCGACGAGATCGCCTTCCAGACCAACCTGCTCGCCCTCAACGCCGCCGTCGAGGCGGCGCGGGCCGGCGAGGCCGGCAAGGGCTTCGCCGTGGTCGCCGCCGAGGTGCGCTCGCTGGCCCAGCGCACCGGCCAGGCGTCGCGCGAAATCCGCGGCCTGATCGTCGAAAGCGACCATCACGTCCGCCGCGGCGTCGAACTGGTCGACGGCACCGGCCGCAGCCTGGGCGAGATCGTCGCCGCCGTGAAACGCGCCGCCGATCTGGTCGCCGAGATCAGCGCGGCCAGCCTGGAGCAGTCGAACGGCCTGGAGGAGGTCGCCCGCGCCGTCACCCGGATGGATCACGCCACCCAGCAGAACGCCACGCTGGTCGAACAGGTCGCCGCCACCGCCACCGCGCTGGAGACCGAAGCCGGCCATCTGCTTGGCGAAATCGCCTTCTTCGAGACCGGACGGACGTAGACGAATGCCCGCTTGACCACCCAGGCCGGCGGCTGCCTAGGATGGCCGCCCAAAGCCTGGAGGAGCGATGATCGACCACCATTCCGCCCTGGTCTACACCATGGTCCTGGTCTCGGCCGCCGATGGCGACATGACCGACGCCGAGTTGGCCGAAATCGGCGAAAGCGTCCGTCATTTGCCAATCTTTCGCGACTTCGATCGGCAGCGGATCACCGAGACGGCCGCCGCCTGCGCCGATATGCTGACCACCGAGGACGGGCTGGACAAGGCCATCGCCCTGCTGCGCGACGCCCTGCCCGCCCGCCTGCGCGAGACCGCCTACGCGCTGGCTTGCGACGTGGCCGCCGCCGACGGCAAGGTCACCCAGGAGGAATCGCGGCTGCTGGAAATCCTGCGCCACCGCCTGGATGTCGACCGGCTGATCGCCGCCGCCATCGAGCGCGGCGCCCAGGCGCGCCACGCGACGGCCTGACGGTCATCGATCGGTAGGCGGCGGCGCGCATCCGCGCCGTGCCGGATGCGCGTATACCCCTTGCTGGCGAACCCCCTCATAAAGTGGCGTTCCGCGACCAGTTCAGGGGATGGCCATGAAGGACAGGAAATACCTCGTCTTCGGCGTGGTGGTGCTGTTGGGGCTGATCGCCGCCGGGGCCGCATCGTGGCCGCTGGTCCGCGCGCTGTCGGCCGGCGACGATTCGGCGGTCGCCGAACGCCCGTCGAACTATTCCGACCTGCGCCGCATGATCGAGGGGCGCGACGCCCGCGCCCTGGATTTCCGCGGCCGCGACGTGGCCGTGCTGGAAATGGCGGACGGCGCCAAGTGGCGCGCCATGATCCCCGAGCCGGTCGGCGCCATGCTGGCGGTCGAGGCCGCCGGGCGCGGTCTGGCGGTCGCCTTCGAATCCGAGGAATTCCTGCCCAGCGGCAACCTGACCGCCGAAACCCTGCTCGCCGTTTTGGGGAATCTGGCGATCTTCGCCTTGCTGGGGGCGATGTTCTATTTCTACATCTGGCGCGGCCCGATGAGCAACGGCCGCTCGCGCGCCAATCTGGCCAGCCCCGCGGAAAGCTTGGTGCGCTTCGCCGACGTGGCCGGTTGCGACGCCGAAAAGCAGGAATTGGAGGAGGTGGTCGCCTTCCTGAAGGACCCCGACCGCTTCAGCCGGCTGGGCGGGCGGGTGCCGCCGGGCATCCTGATGTCGGGGCCGCCGGGCACCGGCAAGACGCTGCTCGCCAAGGCGGTGGCCGGCGAGGCGGGCGTGCCGTTCTTCTCGTGCTCGGGTTCGGACTTCGTCGAGATGTTCGTGGGGGTCGGCGCCGGGCGGGTGCGCTCGATGTTCGCCAAGGCGCGCAAGAAGGCGCCCTGCATCCTGTTCGTCGACGAGATCGACGCGGTCGGCCGCTCGCGCTCGTCCGGGATGGGCGGCGCCCACGAGGAGCGCGAACAGACCCTCAACCAGTTGCTGGTCGAGATGGACGGCTTCAAGCCCAACGAGGGCGTCATCGTGATCGCCGCCACCAACCGCCCCGAATTGCTGGACGAGGCGCTGACCCGACCCGGCCGCTTCTCGCGCCACATCGTCCTGCAAGCCCCCGATCTGGCGGGACGCGGCAAGATCCTGGCGGTTCACGCCGCGAAGGTCACCCTGTCGGCCAGCGTCGAACTGGCGCGGGTGGCGCGCGGCACGCCCGGCTTCTCGGGCGCCGACCTCGCCAATCTGGTCAACGAGGCGGCCATCCTGGCGGCGCGCGACGGCCGCGCGGCGGTGGGCATGCGCGAGTTCGAGCGCGCCAAGGACCGCATCCTGATGGGCAACGAGCGGCGCATCCTGATGAACGAGGACGACCGCCGCCTGACCGCCTTCCACGAGGCCGGCCACGCCCTGGTCGCCCTGATGAGCCCCGCCTCGGACCCCATCCACAAGGTCACCATCGTGCCGCGCGGCCACGCCCTGGGCATGATGGTCCGCCTGCCCTTGCGCGACACCCCCGCCGTGCGCCGCTCGCGCCTGGAAGCCGACCTCGCCGTGGCGATGGGCGGCCGCGCCGCCGAGGAGCTGATCTGGGGCCACGCCGAAGTCAGCACCGGCGCGGCCGGCGACATCCTGATGGCCACCCGCTTGGCGCGCCGCATGGTCACCGAATGGGGCATGGGCGACACGGTCGGCATGATCGCCCACGACCTGAACGCCCCCGCCCACTCGGAAGCCACCGCCCGCGAGATCGACGCCGAGATCAAATCCCTGGTCGCCCGCGCCCGCGACCACGCCTTGAGCATCCTGGAGGCCCACCGCCCCGACCTGCACCTGCTGGCCGAGACCCTGCTGGAGAAGGAAAGCCTGACCGGCGACGAAATCGACGCGCTGCTCGGCCCCGCGCGGCGCGGCGCCCTGGCCGCCGGGGTGGACTGCTCGGCGGCGTGAGGGTTGAGAAACGGCCATCGCGGAGCTACATTGGCTTCAAATCGGAGCCGAAATGGAGCGCCGCGAATGCCCAGCAATCTGTCGATCAAGAATGCGCCCGACGACGTGGTGCGGCGGCTGAAGGAGCGAGCCGCCGCACATCATCGCTCGCTGCAAGGCGAGTTGCTGGCCATCCTTGAAGATGCCGTTCGGGAGCCGGCGATGCTGACGCCGGACGACGTGTTGGCGGAAGTGCGTCGAATGGGCTTGGTGACGCCTTCGGAGTCCGTGGCCATGATCCGGGCCGACCGCGATGGCCGCCATTAAGGTCGTCGACGCGTCGGCACTCGCCGCCCTGCTGTTTGGCGAGCCCGAAGGCCCCGAGATCGCCACGCTGCTGCGGGGCGCCCCCTTGGTCGCCACATCCTGGCGCAAATCTGCCTGAAAAAGATCATTCGCCATCCGGCGGTGCGCGCTTTGCTGGCCTTGCGAACCGGGCTCACCGCATAAGACGCGAGCTATCTTTGGCTTGCGCGGAACCTTGAGGCCGAGTTGGTCACTCTCGACCGACAGCTGGAAGCGGCTACGAAGCATAACAGCTGATCCACAGTGCGGTTATCAACCGATCTTTGGGGGCAGCCTCGTCGAGCCGTTGCGAAGACGTGCCATCCACGATCCGCCTCAGGTCTCTCTCGCTGGTACCTGGCAGACTAGACGCCCAACCGAAGGTAAAGTACAATCTGCACCACCTAAGCTAAGACGGACTGCGGTGATGCGCCTGACCTCTTCTGATCCAGACGTTGAAACCATTGTCTCGAGGATCAAGAACGATGACCTAAACCTTCAGCCCGATTTTCAGCGGGGTGTCGTCTGGACAGACGACAAGAAGAAAAAGTTGGTGGATAGCATATTGAGGGGGTGGCATATTCCACCTATCCATGTAGTTGAGGTTAGAGATAAAGGGACTCAGGAGGTTCTTGATGGTCAGCAACGACTGACTGCGATCCTTAATTTTGTAAATGGACGCTTTACCGTAGACGGGCATGCTGAGCCACTCAGCAATGAAATTAAGTGTCTTCATGGACTCCATTTTGATGAACTG
>JADGAL010000246.1 GCA_015232025.1 Alphaproteobacteria bacterium | reverse complement strand
CTTCGCGGCGGCCGCGCGCCGCGCCCTGGCGGCCGGCTTCGACGCCATCGAGGTGCATTCGGCGCATGGCTATCTGCTGCACCAGTTCCTGTCGCCGCTGTCCAACCGGCGCGAGGACCAATGGGGGGGCGACCTGACCAACCGCATGCGCTTCCCCCTCGAGGTGATCCGCGCGGTGCGCGCCGCCTGGCCGGCCGACAAGCCGCTGGGCATCCGCATCAGCGCCACCGACTGGGCCGACGGCGGCTTCACCGTCGAGGAGGCCGAGACCTATTCCCAAGCCTTCGCCGCCGAGGGCATCGATTACATCTGCGTCTCCAGCGCCGGCCTCGTCCCCTGGGCCGAGGTGCCGGTCGCGGCGGGCTATCAAGTGCGGCTGGCCGCCGCGATCCGCGCGGCGAGCCGCCTTCCCACCCGCGCCGTCGGCCTGATCGCCACCCCCGCCCAAGCCGAAGCGGTGCTGGCCGAGGGCCACGCCGACATGATCGCGCTGGGGCGCGGCTTTCTGGACGACCCGCGCTGGGTATGGCACGCCGCGCAGGCGCTGGGCGTCGAAATCCCCTACCCGCCGCAATATTCCCGCGCCACCCCCAAGGTCTGGCCGGGGGCGGCGATGGTTCGCTGAAGGGTCACGCCCCGCGCTTCGGCTTGCCGGCGTGGCTGTGGGTGAACGAGGGCGGGTCGCTGGCGGGGAAGGAATCCTCGGACGACTCTTGAACCTCGTCCTCGGTTTCGCGCGCCGGCTTCTTGGCGTTGGCGTCCTGCTGCTTGGGAACGGGGCTTTGCTCGCGGCCGGGCATGGTCTTCCCTCGATTGGTCTCGGAAAGACTGATATGGGCAGTGTGGGGCCGAAGCCCCATCCCCCTGGAGCGCAATCTGACTCTGCCTGGGGATGACTTGACCGGTTGGCCACGTCTTGGTTGTCTGAGAGTTGGAACCGCAATGCGCGCGCTTCTCGCTGATTCGTATAATCATCGTCGCAAGTTGCATCCTTTTCGGTTGAAGGCGGACTCGAACCGAGTCTAAAATTGAAAGCCCTGGCTGAGAGGCCATCCCCTGACTTGGGCAATGCGGATGTCACAAATCCACGCGTACCTAGAGAAGGAGTGCAAGCTCGCGTTCGAGGCCTACGCCCGGCATGTCGGTGTTGAGGCCGGAACGCTGCTGCGCCTGCTGATCGCACGCGAGTTGCGCCGCCGCCGTCTGCCGCAGCTCGTCGCCACCGCACGGCTGCGGAAGCCGGCTCGTCGTATAGGCGGCATGACAGAACGGAAGAAGGTGACGGCCCATTATGGCGAGGACACCTCGGGCGCCCGGTTCGCCAGCCATGCTGGTGAATCCGGCACGACCAAGACGGCAGCGGCGCGACTGCTCGTCGACATCGAGCTGAGGGAACGTTGGCTGGAAAAGTGTCTGGATTCGGAAGAATGATGGCGGCCAACTGCGGGTCGGCCGGTGAGAATCGGAAGCCTGTGATCCCGCGACTCGCATGGGCTGTCATTAGAGAACGAGCAATGGGCTGCGATCAGCGCCCGTCAGGACAAACCGGGGAAGAGCATGCGTGAGTATTACGAATTCGCCGAATTCCTGGTGGCGGCGTGGTGCCTGTCACCGGCAGACGGCTGCGCTCGGATGCCGACCTCCCACGGTATATTGGACCACGCTCTCAAGGAAATCGTGGCTTTGCCGGAATTCCCTCGTCGATTTGCGGACGTGCTCACGTTTGCCGACACGAGCGTGGGAATGAGATGCCTCGAACTGCCTTCAATCCTGGACAGCGCTCAAGAGAGTCAACTCACCAGCGAGCCGAATCCGACTTACGAAACTACCGCAATCAAGGTTAACCAACAGGTGTGCCGCCGAAACCTGAGGGATCTTGGAATTTCCCCTGAGGAGGCGATCGAGATCGGAACACGGTTGAAGCATGCGGTCGGCCGCTTCGCCGGCTCCGAGGGCTTCGAGAATGCGGTCTTCGCCCGTTGACCAAAGGAAACGGATCCACGTTGGCGGAGCGACGTGATCTGCTGGGACGCATCAAGCATGCCGCGCCCAGACTGACCGAGGCCGTCACGAGGCTCACGGGTGAGTGGCTCGCTCCGCTGTGCGACACGCTCGCAAGGGGGGAAAGCGTGGGCGGCGGTTTCCCCAAAATCCTCAATGATCCCATCTGGGGTACCGTCGAGCTGCTGCCGTGGGAGGTGGCGCTGCTCGACAGCCCTCTCCTTCAACGCCTCCGGGGCGTCCGGCAACTCGGTTTCGCCCATACGGTTTATCCTGGCGCCTGCCATGATCGCCTGGAGCACAGCCGCGGTGTACTGGAAGCGGCGGATCGCATGATGCGGTGGCTGGAGCGCAATGCCGGGCATCGGCGCGCGTTCCGGCCGGATACCGACACCAGCGTACCTGAGGTCACACCGGCGGACCGGTATGCCATTCGCATCGCCGCATTGCTCCACGACTGCGGCCACGGCCCGTTCAGCCACGCCATCGAACCGGTCTTCGAGGCCCGGCACCAGTCCGAGTTCCATGCCCTTCGCCGGGTGCTCGTAGAATCATTTCCGGGAGGCGGCAAAGCGGACGCTGCGGAATGCGTCGCCGCCCTGGTCGTCCTGAGCGACCGGTTCGCCGATGTCATCGCGAACCCTCAACTGGGTATCGATACCAATACCGCTGATTTTCCACTCGCCATCGCCGCCCGAATCGTCGGCTCACATTCTTACATCTCGGCCGCCTACGTCTCAAAGATCGTGAGTGGCCCGATCGATGCTGACAAACTCGACTATATGGCGCGGGACAGCCACCATGCCGGCTTGCCAATTGGTCTCGATACGGAACGGCTGATCAGCAAGCTGGAGGTGGTAACCGTCACCCCCGAAAACGCGCCGGATCGTGAGCGCGAACTCAGGAAGCGCGCAGAACAGGCACCATATCGCCGGCTTTTCGACACCGGCATCGCCCTTTCCGGGACCGGCGCCTACGAGCAGCTCATCGTCGGCCGCGCAGTTCTTTACGATCGACTGTACTACCATCACAAGGTGCGGGCTGCCGACGCCATGGCGCGTCGGCTGGTGTCGCTGGCCGAGGAGGAGCGCGGCGAGCCTTTCGCGTTTCACGAGCTTTTTCCCTCGGTGTCAGACGATACCATGGTGCTGTTACTCGGCGGAATCGTCTCGATGGAAAGCTTTCAAAGCGGCGGTCCCCGTTCCAAGGAGCTCGCGCAGGCCCTCTCCGAACGGCGGCTCTACAATCGCGCGTTCGCCTTCGCGTCGCGCTTTTTGGGGGGCGTTGGACAGCTCCCGACCCCGGACAAGGAAACGACGGTCGGCGACCTGTGGAGCCAAATAAATAAGGCACTCGCGACCAATGAAGCGGTCGCTGAGCTGGAATTGCGAATCTTCGATCGGGCGAAAGCCATCGGCAACATAATTTCCGAGCTCGGGCCTGTCGCCGAGACCCTGAAGCCCGAGCACCTCATCCTCGACTTGCCTGCGAATAAAAGCCAGCCAGGCGGCAACACAATCCTCACGCGGACTGAAAACGACGAACTCCAGACTCCGAGCCTATTTTTTGATCCAGAACGCTGGTCAAACGCCTATGAGCAACAGAAGCGGTGCGGCTACCTGTTCTGCCCCAAACGGTTCATTCCCCTGGCCAATCTTGCCGCAAAGACCGTGTTCTTCGAACGTTTCAGGGTGGTGTTCGCGGAAAGCGCCGACAAGTTCACCAAGACGGCCGGTCTGGTGAAGCCCTCCTGGATAGAAGCGCTTGCCAATTCGGCCGTTATCGACGCGGAGTGCCGGATTCAGCTTACTTCGCGGAGATTTCAACTATGTACGATCAGGGCTGACGAGGTAAGGCTGCCGGCCTCCTGGGTGTCGGCAAACGCCGACCTTCCAGCCAAGATCGCGAACGATCTTGGCGAAATTCGTCGCGGCGGCTTCGACGTCGAAACCAAGGGCAAGATCATCACCGTCTTGGAAGCTCTTGCGTATTTTGTAACAACCATCTCGGAAGGCGGCGAGCTGAGGAACGCGTCCAATCTTCAGGAAGCCGAATTGCAGGCGGACCTTCGAAAGATTCTGCGTGCACGAGGGCTGAGTGTGATCGAGGGGAGCGAAGTGGACGGCGGCGAAACAGACCTCATCGTCGACAGCGCGATGTTGGTCGAAAACAAGGTCTACCGAGGGGCCAGCGACCCTTTCCACGCAGGCGAGAACTACCCGTGGCAGGCCCGACGGTACGCCCGCGCGCTGTGCAAGAGCGTCTTCTTCACCATGGTTGCCTATAAGCCTGCAAACGAGGCGGCACTACTGGATCAGGTTAACTCGGTTCAGGTCAAGCAAGTAAAAGGCGGCGAGCCGGACTGCATCGAAATTCGGTTCGTCGTACCCTACGGCTACCCACGCCCATCGGACGCCAAGGCTCCGTAGGGGCGTCTGCGCCCCATCCCCCTAATGCTCTCGCGTCGCCGAGAAGCGCACCATCGGGAAGTCGTCCTTGGCGCGGTTGAGCGCCCAGGCGTTGCGGGCCAGGAACACCATGGCGCCGTCGCGGTCCTCGGCCATGCTGGTGCGGTTGGCGGCGGCCATCCGGTCCAGCGCGGCGCGGTCGTCGCAATGGACCCAGCGCGCCGTCTCGAAGGGCGCCGCCTCGAAGCCGGCGCGCAGGTCGTATTCGGCCTCGATGCGGGCGGTCAGCACCTCGAATTGGAGCTGGCCGACCACGCCGACGATCCAGGTCGAGCCGTCGACCGGCTTGAACACCTGGCTGACGCCCTCTTCGGCCAAATCCTCGAGGGCGCGGCGCAACTGCTTGGCCTTCATCGGATCGTCGAGCCGCACGCGGCGCAGGATTTCCGGCGCGAACGACGGAATGCCGGTGAAGCGCAGGGTCTCGCCCTCGGTCAGCGTGTCGCCGATCCGCAGCGCGCCGTGATTGGGAATGCCGATGATGTCGCCGGGGAAGGCCTCGTCGGCCAGTTCGCGGTCGCGCGCCAGGAACAGCATCGGATTGTAGACGGCCAGCGGCTTGCCGGTGCGGACGTGCTTGAGCTTCATGCCGCGCTTGAAGCGGCCCGAGCACAGGCGCAGGAAGGCCACCCGGTCGCGGTGGTTGGGGTCCATGTTGGCCTGCACCTTGAAGACGAAGCCGGTGACCTTGTCCTCGTCGGGCTTGACGACGCGGGGCGTGGCCGGCTGCTCGCGCGGCTGGGGCGCGCGCTGGGCGATGCCGTCGAGCAATTC
>JADGAL010000245.1:647-5249 GCA_015232025.1 Alphaproteobacteria bacterium | reverse complement strand
GCGTGGTCGGTCGCAGCGGCGCGACCGACAGGCCGATCGCCGGGCTGGGCAAAGTGGCGTCGGGCGGCGGCGCGCCGCCACGCAATCCCCGATGACAATGCCTGGCGTCGGCGTCGCCGGCCATGGCCAGCGCCACGGCCAAGGCGAGCGCGATGGCCGCGATCCGGCTCATGCCGGCGGCGAGCCTTCCTTCATGTCCTTGCGCAAGGCCTCGCGGAACTCCGGCGTGTCGTCGTGACCGTGCACGACGCGGGCATGCTGGGCGGCGGCCTCGACCAGTTCCTCCTCGCTGTCGGCCGAGAGCGCCACCGTGCATTTGACGTCGCTGGGAAAGTCGCGGCAGTCGATGAATTTGCGGCCCATGGTCCACCTCCGCGGATGTCCTCATTCCGAGTTGTGCGCCGTGCCGGCGACGGCAAGTCCCCTCCCCCGGCGGAGGGATGGCACTTGCCGCCGGCCCGCCGCCTTCCCAGCCTGGAGGCATGACCGCCCTCGTCTTGCTGCGCCACGGCCAAAGCGTTTGGAACCGCGATGGCCTGTTCACCGGCTGGGCCGATGTCGACCTCTCGGAGCAGGGGGTCGAGGAGGCGCGGCGGGCCGGCCGCCTGCTCGCCGCCGAGGGGCTGGAATTCGACCTCTGCCACACCTCGGTGCTGAAGCGGGCGATCCGCACCGCCCATCTGGTGCTTGAGGAAATGGACCAGTCGTGGATTCCCGAGCACAAAAGCTGGCGCCTCAACGAGCGCCATTACGGCGCCCTGCAAGGCCTCGACAAGCGCCAAGTGGCCGAGCGGGCCGGCGCCGCCAAGGTGCGGCTGTGGCGGCGAAGCTGGGACGTCGCGCCGCCACCCCTGCCCGCCGACGATCCGCGCGACGTCCGTTTCGACCGCCGCTATGCCGACCTGCCCGACATCCCGCGCGGCGAAAGCCTCAAGGACACCGTGGCGCGGGTGCTGCCCTATTGGGAGAACGAGATCGCGCCCAGCTTGCGGGCCGGCGCGCGGGTGCTGATCGCCGCGCATGGCAATTCGCTGCGCGGCCTGGTCAAGCATCTCGAAGACATCTCGGATCGGGACATCGCCGGCCTGGAGATCCCCACCGGCGTGCCGCTGCTCTATGACCTTGATCGCGGCCCGCGGCCATTGCGGCGGCCCACCCTGGCCATCGGCGAGGCCCCCTCGCCGGAGGGCGGGCGTGGTCGGGATGCCCCCACCGGCCGTCGTGGCTAAGCCCGATGCCCTGTGAGCTATGCACCCGTCCAACTGCGCAAAGGGCTTCAACGTCGTAATCTCTTGCCGGACGACGAAGCCAACGCTCCGGCCGCGCCGCCATGGGTGGGTCGGGCCTCAACCACTTGGAGTTGCCACATGACGAGCATTTCCGGTTTGCGCACCGTTTCCCGGACCCTGGCGGTGGTGGGCCTGACCGCCCTGCTTCCGGCCTGCGGCGGGATGATGGGTGGCGGCGACACCGCCGCCGCCACCACGCAGAGCGACATCGCCGCCCTGCGCTCGGAAGTCGCCCAGACCAACCAGATGGCCCAGCAGGCCCTGGCCCAGGCGCAGCAGGCCCAGCAGACCGCCCGCGCCGCGGCGGCCGCCGCCGACACCGCCAACCAGCAGGCCGACATGCGCTTCCAGAGGACCCTGCGGAAGTGAGCTTTTCGGTTTCCAAGGCGGCGGTCCGGGCGTTCCGGGCCGCCGCCCTCGTTTTCCCGCTGGCCTGGACGCCGGATGCCCGCGCCGACGACGTGCTGGGGCAGTTGCGCATCCAGCCGGCGGGCGAAAACCAACCGCTGGCCGACATCGCCCTGGCCAACGGGCTGGGCTTCGTCGAGATGGCCGCCGCCAATCCGGGGTTCGATCCCTGGGCGGTGCCTCCCGGCTGGCCCCTGGTCCTGCCCGCCGCGCACATCCTGCCGGCCGCCGAGCGCAAGGGCATCGTGATCAATGTCGGCGACATGCGGCTTTACTGGTTCCGCCCCGACGGCACGGTGGCGAGCTTCGCCATCGGCATCGGCATCGAGGGCGCCGAGACGCCGCTTGGCGCCACCAAGGTGGTGGCCAAGGCCCATCGGCCGACCTGGTGGGTTCCCCCCTCGATCCGCCGCGAGCGCCCCGACCTGCCCGCCTCGGTCCCGCCCGGCCCCGACAATCCGCTGGGCGAGCACGCCCTGCGGCTGGGCTGGACCAGCTATCTGATCCACGGCACCAACCAGCCCTACGGCATCGGCCGGCGGACCAGCCATGGCTGCATCCGCATGTATCCCGAAGACGTCGCCCGCCTGTTCGCCGAGGTTCCGGTCGGCACCCGCGTCACCGTGGTCGACCAGCCGATCAAGCTGGGCTGGCTGAAGGGCGAACTGTATCTCGAAGCGCATCCCACCAAGCACCAGGCCGACCAGATCGAGGAAACCGGCCGCATGACGCCCTTGCGCACCCAGGGCGTGGTGCGCCTGGTGGCCGACGCCCTGAACGGCCGCCCGACCGCCATCGACTGGGCCTTGGTGGCCCAGGCTCTGGACGAACGCACCGGCCTGCCGGTGCGCATCACCCTCGATCCGACGCCGCGGCCGATCGAAGAGGTGGAGGGTTGAACACCGCCCACCCGAAAGTTGAGGCGAAACCGCTCGTCAAGGTCTGGCGGCCGGGCGCCGGCTGCCTTATATAGGGCCGCCATGAAACACGCCCCCCGCATTGGACTCGTCAGCCTGGGCTGCCCCAAGGCCCTGGTCGACTCGGAACGCATCCTCACCCGGCTTCGCGCCGAGGGGTATGAGATATCGCCCAGCTATGACGGGGCCGATGCGGTGATCGTCAACACCTGCGGCTTCCTCGACAGCGCGCGAGCCGAATCGCTCGAGGCGATCGGCGAGGCGCTGGCCGCCAACGGCCGGGTGATCGTCACCGGCTGCATGGGCGGCAACGAGCGGGACATCCGCGGGGTTCATCCCGGCGTGCTGGCGGTGACCGGGCCGCACCAATATGAGGCGGTGGTCCAGGCGGTCCATCAGGCGGTGCCGCCGATCCCCAATCCGTTCGTCGACCTGGTTCCGCCCGAGGGAATCAAGCTGACGCCGCGCCACTACGCCTATCTGAAAATCTCCGAGGGCTGCGATCACCGCTGCTCGTTCTGCATCATCCCCAGCCTGCGCGGCGATCTGGTCAGCCGCCCGGCCGGCGAGATTCTGGCCGAGGCCGAACGGCTGGCCGAGGCCGGGGTCAAGGAGCTGCTGGTGGTCTCGCAGGACACCGGCGCCTACGGCCTGGACCTGCGCCACGCCGAAAGCCCGTGGCGCGACCGCATGGTGCGGGCGCGGCTGGGCGATCTGGCCGCCGGGCTGGGCGAGTTGGGGATGTGGGTGCGGCTGCACTACGTCTATCCCTATCCCCATGTCGACGAGGTCATCCCCCTGATGGCCGAGGGCAAGCTGCTGCCCTATCTCGACATCCCCTTCCAGCACGCCAGCCCGAAGGTTTTGAAGGCGATGCGCCGCCCCGCCGACCACGAGCGGGTGCTCGAGCGCATCCGCCGCTGGCGCGCCGACTGCCCCGACCTGACCATCCGCTCGACCTTCATCGTCGGCTTCCCCGGCGAGACCGAGGCGGATTTCGAATTCCTGCTGGACTGGCTGGAGGAGGCGCAACTCGACCGGGTCGGCGCCTTCAAATACGAGGCGGTGGACGGCGCCGCCGCCAACGCCCTGCCCGGCGCGGTCGACGAGGAGGAGAAGTGCTTCCGCCTCGAACGCCTGATGGAGACCCAGCGGGCGATCAGCGAAACCCGCATGCGGCGCCATGTCGGCCAGGTGATCGAGGCGATCGTCGACGAGGTCGACGAGGACGGCGCCATCGCCCGCTCGAAGGGCGACGCCCCCGAGATCGACGGCCAGGTCTTCATCGACGACGGCGAGGACCTGTCGCCCGGCGACATCGTCCGCGTGGCCATCGACGAGGCAGAGGATTACGACCTGTGGGGCGCGCTGGCGCGCTGAGCGCTCTTGCCAGCCGCCCCGTCCGGCCCTAGCCTCGTCTGGCCATGGCGATCGACCTTACCCAATCACGACGCCGCGCCGTCGCCGCGCTGGCGGGATCGATGATGATCGCCGCCGGCCTGTGGGTATCTCTCGACCCGGCATTGGCGCCGCCGATCGAGAATGGCGAGGACAAGTACATCCACGTCGCCGCCTACGCCCTGCTCGCCGCCGCGTGGGCCGAGGCGCTGCCCGCCCGCCTGCGCTGGCTGGTGATTCCGGCGGTGGCGGCGCTGGGCGGCGGGATCGAGCTGTTGCAGGGCACGATCCCCGGCCGCATCGCCTCGCCCCTCGACGCCGCCTCGAACGGCGTGGGCGCCGCGCTGGGCTTCCTGGCGCACCGCCTGTTGGGGCGGCGCGGCCAGTAAAGCTCGTTACGAGCTGCCGACGAGAATCACGATTCCGCCGCGAGTGCGACCCTGCCGAGCGAAGCCCCGCGCATCCGCGCGGCCCGAAACGCCTTCCGTTCGTGGTCCGTCAGGGTATTCGCTGGTTCCCTCGTGGACGGATCGCCTTCGCAGCCCGCCTTATCGAGCGTCCATCCCATTTGTTCCGCTAGGCACACGGCG
>JADGAL010000245.1:0-576 GCA_015232025.1 Alphaproteobacteria bacterium | reverse complement strand
CACGCCGGGCGGGCGGGAGTTCCTTGAAAGGAGCGGCTACGAGGGAATCATCCCGGTGATGGCCGACGAACTGGGCGGCCTCGACCGCTACCTGCCCGCAACGTGTACGAAGGGCGATCTGGGTGCAGCCGATCATGGAATGATCCGCGCTCGCGTTTGCCGCATCCCAAGCGGCTGAGGCGTTCGATCATATCGAGCGAATGCGCTGTCGGTTCGTGATTGTAAATGCCAGTTTCACCGAACTCGCCCGCGTCCGGCAAATCGCCGATCGCATCCAAGGCGGAAAGATATGGCCGGTCCGACGTGCCGTGCGTAGCACTTGCAAAACTTATAGGGTGTTTGCCGTTGGTACCTATGACGATAAGGCGCTTTCGGTTTTGAGGCACACCATAATCAGCTGCGGAAACCACGGTATGATCGACGCTATAGCCCAATGCCCGAAGGTCCGCCTTCACCTTTTCGAGAAACGCGCCATTCGCGATCGACGCCAGATTCGGCACGTTTTCGAGCAAGAATGCCGCCGGCGGCGCCCGCCGAATTGACGTTGCCCGGCCCCTTGACCACCTCGACCTGCTG
>JADGAL010000244.1 GCA_015232025.1 Alphaproteobacteria bacterium | reverse complement strand
GAGGACGCGGTCTCGACGATGCTGGCGGCCTGGGTCTCGGTGCGTTCGGCGAGATTGTCCGAGCCCGAGGCGATCTGCTCGGCGGCCGAGCGCACCGTCATGCTCGACTGGCCGATGCGGCTGACCGTTTCGCCCAGCATTTCGGCCAGTTCGTTGACCGCGTCGGCCATCCGGCGGAAGGCGCCCTGGGCCTCGGCGGCCGTCATGCGCCGGGTCAAATCGCCCTCGGCCACCGCGCTCAGCACGGTTTGCAGGCCGTCGATGTTGCCATCCAGCACGTCGAGCAGGGAGTTGACGCCCTGGCACAGGGTCAGCAGCGAGCCCTCCTTGTCGGACAGGTCGATGCGCCGGCCAAGATCGCCACGCGCCGCGGCGGCCACCAGGTCGGACACCTCGGCCGAGACGGCGACCTCGTGCAGACGCTCCTCCTCCTGGCGTTCGCGTTCGGCGTCCTGCGCGGCGAGATGCTCCGCCTGCAAGCGGTCGCGCTCGATGGCGTTCTTCTTGAACACGGTCAGGCGCCGGGCCAACGCGCCGATCTCGTTGGGAATGTTGGTGCCGCGCACCGAGACGCCGGTGTCGCCGTCGGCCAGTTGCGACATGTCGGCCTCCAACTCGTCGAGCGGACGCCGGATCGAGCGGCCCACCGCGACGGCCACGCCCAGCACGACCAGCACCACCGCCAGGACGATGCCGCCGTAAACCATGGCGCCGTCGAGGAAGATCGAGTCCACGTCGTCGACGTAAAGCCCGGTCGCCACGCCCCATCCCCAGGGCTTGAACTCCTGGATGAACGAGATCTTGGGCACCGCCGCCTCGCCGCCCGGCTTGGGCCAGTGATAATCGACCACGCCGCCGCCCTGGGGCGATCGCAGGGCGTCGGTCAGCGCCACGAACACCGGCTTGCCCTTCTTGTCGAGGGTGCCGAAGTTGTCCTTTCCCTCGAGCTTGCGGTTGATGGGGTGCATCAGCATGACCCCGTCGCGCCGCATCACGAAGAAATACTCGCCCCCGTCATAGCGCAAGGCCCGCAGGGCCTCGATGGCGGCCTCCTGGGCGTCGGCGCGCGTCAAGGCGCCGCTCAGTTCCAGCGCCTCGAAATGGCCGAGCAGGGAGACGGCGGTTTCGACCTCTCCCTTCACCTTGGCCACGCGGTCGGCCATCAACTCGCCGCGCAGGGCGGTCAGGCTGGCGGCCACCTGGATGAGCATGCCCAGCATGGTCACCGCCACCATCAGCCGGAGCTTCGACGCGATCTTCAGGTCCTGCAATCTCACTGCGCGTTACTCCGTCAAAACTCCTGCCACTCGTCGTCGCCGTCACCGCTCTCGACCGTCTTGGCCGGGGGTGGCGCCGGGGCGTGTGCGGGGGCGGGGGCGGGCGTGGGCTTGGGCGGTGGCGCCTTGGCGGCCGGCGGCTCGGCGGGGGCGTGGTGGCGGGCGTGGTCTTCGCCGGTGCGGAACACCGAGACGAGTTCGACCAGACGATCCGCCTCGACGGCCAGCGACCGGGCGGCGGCCGAGCTTTCCTCGACCAGCGCGGCGTTCTGCTGGATCATCTCGTCCATGTGCGAGACGGAGGTGTTGATCTGGCCCAGCCCGGTGGCCTGTTCCTGGCTGGCCGCCGAGATCTCGCCGACGATATCGGCGAGACGCTTGATCCCGGCGACGATCTGGTTCAGGGCGCCGCCCACCGCGTTGACCTGGTTGACGCCCTTGTGGACGTGATCCGAGCTTTCCGCGATCAGGTCCTTGATCTCGCGCGAGGCTTGGCTCGACCGCTGGGCGAGCGAGCGCACCTCGGCGGCGACCACGGCGAAGCCCTTGCCGGCGTCGCCGGCCCGCGCCGCCTCGACGGCGGCGTTGAGCGCCAGCAGGTTGGTCTGGAAGGCGATCTCGTCGATCGCCCCGATGATCTCGCTCATCTTGCGCGAGGCGTCCTCGATGGCGTCCATGGCGGTGATCGCCGCGCCCACCACCTTGCCGCCGTCGTCGGCGGCGTGGCGCGCCGTGCTGGCCAGATCGTTGGCCTGGGCGGCGCTGGCCGCGTTCTGGCGCACCGTGTCGGTCAGGCGCTGCATCGACGACGAGGTCTGTTCGATGCCGGCCGCCTGGGTCTCGGTGCGCTCGGCCAGATGGTTGCTGCCCGCCGCGATCTGTTCGGCGGCGGCGCGCACCGTCATGCTGGAATCGCCGATCCGGCCAACCGTCTCGCGCAGCATGGCGCTCAGATTGTTGATCGCTCCGCCCATGCGGCCGAACACGCCGCCGCCGCTGTCGTCGACGCGGTGGGTCAGATTGCCCTGGGCGACCACGCCCAGCACCTCGACGAAGTGGTCGATATTGGATTGCAGCGTGTCGAGCAGGCTGTTCAGGCCGCGGCACAGGCTGAGCAGCGGGCCGTCCTTGCCGGCCAGATCGATGCGCTGGCCCAGATCGCCGCCCGCGGCGGCCTCGACCAGCAGGGCCACCTCGGTGCCGATGCGCGCCTCGCGGTCGCGGTCTTCGGCCTCGCGCCGACGATCCGCCTCGGCGGCGGCGCGCTGATCGGCCTCGAGCCGCTGGCGCGCGATGACGCCCTGCTTCAGGTCGGCCAGGGCGCGCACCATCTCGGCGATCTCGTCGTCGCCCTTGGCCGCGGGGACCTCGACCGAGGAATCGTTGGCGGCCAGGGCCTCCATGGTGCGGGTGACCGCGACCACCGGGCGCACGAAGGCGCGCTTCGCCAGGGCCAGCACGCCCCAGGTGACCAGCATCGAGACGATCGCCGTGGCCAGCGCCAGCGCCCATTGGATCTGATTGGCGGCCGCGGTGTAGTCGGAATTCTTGATGCCGACATAAAGGATGCCGACCACGTTGCCGGCCCGGTCGAGCAGCGGGTCATAGGCGGCGGTGTAGGACTCGCCCAGGATTTCGACGCCGCCCCGATAGGGCTTCTTCTGAACGAAGATCGAATCGTGGGCCGGCCCGGTCGACAGCGCGGTCCCCACCGCGCGCTTGCCGTCGGGCTTGATCACGTTGGTGGCGACGCGGGTGTCGCCCATGAAGATGGTGGCGGTGCCGCCGACCAGGCGGACCACCTCGTCGACCAGCGCGAAATCCTCGTTCAGCACGTTGTCGCCGGCCATCAGCTTGCCGTCGCTAACCCGGAACTCGGACCCGCGCAGTCCCAGCACATGCCGGGCGACGGCCATGTTGCTGTTGACGCGCTCGGCCATCTGCTCGTCGGCGGCCTTGTGCAGTAGATAATAGGTGGTCGGCGCCTGGCTGATCCACAGGAACAGCATGCATTGCACGACCAGATAGGCGATCCGGCCGGACAGCCGGAGGCGGAACGGTAGAAGTCTCATGAGCACATCCCCCATATTTCCCCCAAGACGCTTATCCCAACCCCAGCGCCTTGATTATTCTCGTCCGCAACGCCTTGGGCTGCACCGGCTTCACGACGAAGCTGTTGGCCCCCACGGATCTAGCCTTCTCGATGACTTCGACGCGCGCGTGCGAACTGACCAAGATAACCGGGAGGTTTTTGGTGGCGGACGTCGCGGGCTCGATCACGCGGCGCAGACGGCGGGTGAATTCCAAGCCGTTCATCGGCGCCATCTCGATGTCCATCAGGCACAAATCGATCTGATGCGCGGCCATCACCGAAAACGCGTCCGTGCCGTCATTCGCCTCGTAGGTGTTCTTGACCCCGAAGCCGCGCAGCACCGTTTTCAATATTTGGCGCATGAACGCGTTGTCGTCGGCGATCAGCACCCGCAGATGGCCGAGGTCGATCTTGTCGTCGTCGTTGGTCATACGCCGATCCCCACTTCCAGAGCTTCGAGCCAGTCGAGGAAACGGGTCACGTCCGGCCCCCGGAAGATGCGGCCGTGCTGCGGCGCCATCAGATCGACGTCGAGCTGGCGCACGCGTCGCACCCAGTCGTCCTTGGCGCGGCGCGAGGGCAGCCAGCGCTGGTGGAACAGACGCATGCGCGGTTCGTGCAGCGCGAAGTCGTCGACATAAAGCGGCGAGCCGCGCGGTTCGAGGGCGGCGCCCAGATCGCCGCTCATCAGCACCTTCAGGCGGGCGTCGTAGACGTTGAAATTGCCTGGGCTGTGCAGGTAATGGGCCGGCACGAAGCGCAAATCGCATTGATCGAGGGCCAGCGTCAGGCCCTCGTCGGGGATCGGCACGAACTCCATGCGGTCGCAGCCGAAATGGCGCAGGAAGCCCTCCCACAGCCAGGGCGCATACATCTTGGCGTGCGGCAGCGTGTCGTTCCACAGGCTGATCGACGAGCACACGTCGGGGTCTTGGTGCGACACGAAGACGTGGTTGATCCGCTCGACCGGGCAATATTGCAGCACCGCCGACAGCAGGGCGGGAAAGCTTTCGGTGCCGCCCGGTTCCAGCAGCACCGCGTCGCTCGGCGTCAGCACGAGGAAGTGGTTGGTCTCGATGATCTTCTCGGGCATGTCGTCGTCGCGCCCGAAGCAGATCCATTTGGTGCCGCGGCCTTCGGCAATCACGGTCGCCTTCATGAAACCCCTCCTCAGTAGTCGGCCCGCCGCAACATGCGGCGGCATTCGTCGATGCGGGCCTGGATGGCCTTGGCGGCGCGCTCCAGGGTGTCGGCGACCGAGCCGACGCTGCCCTGATAGGGGCCGGCTCCGGCCGCCTCGATGCGCGAGGTGCCGGCGATGATGCGGGCGGCCTTCATGCGCGCGTCGATCTCGGTGATCAGCATGTCCAGCGCGTGGCGGCGTGAACGCCGTTCGGTCTCGAGCTTCTGGCGGCGATCCTCGATCTGCGCCAGGCGTGCCCCGACGGTCACCGCGTTGGGACCGTCATAGGCGTCGAGGGCGCGGCGCAAGGCCCTGACCAGCACGCCCAGGCGCATCTCCTCCATGGTGGCGCGCAGCACCAGCGTCGCCTCCTGGTTGATCGCGCGGACCAGGCGGATGGTGTCTTGCGCCAATTCGTCCATGTAGTCGGTGATCGGCCGGAAGGCGCGCACCGCGTCGCCGGTGCGCACGATCAGCGCCTTGGCGTTGACCGCCTCCAGCGTGATGTCCTGCGCCACCGGCAGAATGGCGTTCAGCCGCGCCGTGATGCCCGCGGCGACCACATGGAACGGTGTGGCCCCTCGGCGCGACGTCGGTCTCGCTTCGCTCATACCGTCATTCCCCCGCATCAATCGAACAGTTCCACCGAGCCAGCCGCGCTGGCCCGCATGCGGACGGCCCGCACCTCGGGAACGAAATTCTCACGCGCCTGCTCGCTCCGGTCGGCC
>JADGAL010000243.1 GCA_015232025.1 Alphaproteobacteria bacterium | reverse complement strand
CAGCAATTGCCATGTTTCGATCTTATTAAAAAGCTTAAAAAGCATGGTGCGAAAGAACACCTCCTCTGGCGTGCGGAGCAGGGGGTCGTCTACCTCAATAACGTTACTAATTAGGAATTGACTGACGCGATCCGACGCGCGGTAGGCATTGGTAAATTTGTGACGCCTAAGGGTTTCGTCTCCAGTCAGTAACTTGTCCTCAGGATTGCGAATCTTGCGAAAAAAGACGTTCTGGCGCTCGCAGGCGAACCACCAATAGGTACAGAAGACCTGGGTGGGTGTAGGCTTGGCGAGTTTGACGAAAATCTCTGGCATCGGCAGGGCGTGTGCAGCCGACATGGCAGGTGCCGCCACTGGCGCACCCACCAGTTTGGTCGGCCTCGAAGGCTGCACCGGGACCAGGCCGTGGAATAGGGGAAGATCCCCAATGGCCTTCGGCTTGTTCTTGCTCCCCTTAGGGCGCCCCCGCCTGCGGGTTGCTGCCTCCATGTCCGCTCCGTGAAAACTGATGATTCTGTTCGCGCTGAAATACCCATATTTCCGTCGGCCGCCAACCGAAATGAAGACGTGCACTGTCGCATTGGCTATGCGCAGTCGGCCTCACCTCGCTACCAAAGCCATCTCCTCGCCCGAGTTGCCAACCCATCGACAACATTGCAGTGAGGCATCACATGCCGTGTTGCCTTTGTCTAAGATTTCAGTAAAGCCCGCCCGCCGCCGGAACGGGTATGCCGGCGGCCGGCAGCACCGGCGCCACCGGCAGGCCGGGCGCCTGGGGCGCCGTGGTGGTCGGAACACCTTCGGTGGGGACCGGCGGGTACATGCCCTCGGGGGCCACCCAGCCATCCATGTCGCCGCCATCGAGGACGTGGAACTCGCCGGTCGGCACGGTGCCGGGCTTGAAGGCTTCCAGGATCACGTCCGGATCGCCCGGTTGCGCCGGCTGGCCGTTGTGGCTGTTGACCCGCACCAGACGGATGCCGCGCGGCACGCGGAACGGGGTGGCGGGGCGGTCGGCCAGGGCGACCTCCATGAAGTCCTTGAAGATCGGCACGGCGACGCTGCCGCCGGTCTCCTTGTCGCCTAAGGTGCGCGGCTCGTCGAAGCCCACGAACACGCCCACCGCCAGATCGGGCGAGAAGCCCACGAACCAGGTGTCGAAGCTGTCGTTGCTGGTGCCCGTCTTGCCGGCCAGCGGCCGGTTGAGCGCGGCGATGCGCCGGCCGGTGCCGCGCTGCACCACGCCTTGCAGGATCGACACCATCTGGTGGGCGCTCATCGGATCGGTGAGCTGCTCGCGATTGTCGGGCAGCGGCGGCATTTCCTGATTGGTGAAGAAGGTCGCGCTGCAGCCCGAGCAGGGACGCTGGTCGTGACGGTAGATGGTCTTGCCGTGGCGATCCTGGATGCGGTCGATCAGGGTCGGCTCAATCTTCTTGCCGCCATTGACCAGCATGGCGTAGGCGGTGGTCAGGCGCAGCACGGTGGTCTCGCCGGCCCCCAGCGCCATCGACAGCACCTTGGGCAGGTGGTGCATGATGCCGAACTTGGCGGCGTAGTCCGAGATGGTCTCCATGCCCACCGCCTGGGCGAGGCGCACGGTCATCAGGTTGCGCGACTTCTCGATGCCGACGCGCAGGGTGGTCGGCCCCAGGAAATCGCCGGAATAGTTGGACGGCTTCCATTTCGGCAGGCCCGGCCCCTGCTCCAGCACGATCGGGCCGTCGAGCACCAGCGAGGACGGCGTATAGCCGTTGTCCAAAGCCGCCAGATAGACGAAGGGCTTGAAGGCCGAACCGGGCTGTCGCAGCGCCTGGGTGGCGCGGTTGAACTCGCTGCGCGCGAAGGCGAAGCCGCCGACCATGGCCAGCACGCGGCCGGTATGCGGGTCGACGGCGACCAGGGCGCCCTCGACCTTGGGCGCTTGGCGCAAGCCGTAGACTCCATCCGGCTCCTTGACCGGCTCGACCAGCACCACGTCGCCCGCCTTGACCACGTCGCCCGGCCGCTTGGGCGGCGGTCCGAAACGCTGGTCCTCGAGGGCGGGGCGCGCCCATTTCATCTCCTCGAAGGGGATGCGGCCCAGGGTTCCGCCAACCAGCCCGATCTCTGCGGCCGTGTCGGACACCGACAGAACCAGGGCGAGCCTCCACTCCGGCACGCCCTGGGGCATCGGCACGGCGGCCAGTTGCGCCGGCCAGCCCGGTCCCGCCGTCAGCCGGGTGACCGGCCCGCGCCAGCCATGCCGGCGGTCATAGTCCAGCAGCCCGCGCCGCAGCGCCTGCCCGGCCAGCCCCTGAAGCCTGGGGTCGAGCGTCGAGCGGACCAGCAACCCGCCGCGATAAAGGGCCGACTCGCCATAGCGGGCGGCGAGGTCGCGACGGATGTCCTCGGCGAAGCAATCGCCCGAGGTGACCAGCTCGGTCTCGGGCCGGCGGCGCAGGCTGAGCGGTTCGTTCTTCGCCGCCTCGGCCTCGGCCACCCCGATATAGCCGTCTTCGGCCATGCGGCCGATCACCCAGTCGCGCCGCTCCTTGGCGGCGGCGTAGTTCTTCAGGGGATTGTAGTTGTTGGGCGCCTTGGGCAGCGCGGCGAGATAGGCGGCCTCGGCGATGCCGAGGTGGTCGAGGCCCTTGTCGAAATAATTCACGGCGGCGGCGGCCACGCCGTATGAGCCCATGCCGAGATAGATTTCGTTCAGATAGAGTTCAAGGATGTGTTCCTTGGTGAAGGTCTTCTCGATGCGGAAGGCGAGGATCATTTCCTTGATCTTGCGCTCGAAGGAACGCTCGTTGGTCAGCAGGAAGTTCTTCGCCACCTGCTGCGTGATCGTCGAGGCGCCGACCAGCCGCTTATCCTCGGCGACGTTGCGCATGTTGGTGAGCATCGCCCGCCCGATGCCCATGAAGTCGATGCCGGGATGGCTGAAAAAGCTTTTGTCCTCGGCCGACAGGAAGGCGCGCACCACCAGCTTGGGCATCGCCTCGAGCGGCACGAAGCTGCGCTTCTCGACCGCGTATTCGGCGACCAGCCGGCCGTCGCCGGCATAGACGCGGGTGGTGACCGGCGGCTCGTAGTGGGCAAGCTGGTGATAGTCGGGCAGGTCGCGCCCGAAATGCCAAAACAGCGCCAGCACCCCGCCGGCCGCCAGGATGGCCATCAGGAACACGAAGCTTGCGAGAAAACCCAGAAACCTGAGCATGCGGTGCGGTCCGTTCATCCGGCCGATGGTTCGGCCGACCCATTAGTGCGGAATTGTGGCGGGGCTATGGCCGCTTGGCCTTCTGCTGGCCGGCGAAATAGCGCTCGATGGCCCGTGCCAGCGACGATGCCAATTTGGCCCGATGCTCGGCTTTGCGCAACATCCGCTCTTCCTGGACGTTCGACAGATAGCCCATTTCGACCAGGATCGACGGCACGTCCGGCGCCTTGAGCACGGCGAAGCCCGCGAAGCGATGCGAGTTGTTGAGCAGCTTGATGGCGTGGGCCATCTCGTCGAGCACATCCTGGGCGAAACCGGCCGACAGGTTCATGGTCTCGCGCTGGGCGAGTTCGATCAGGATCGTGGTGACCTCGGGCGAATTGCCCGAGAAGTCGACGCCGCCGATCAGATCGGCCTTGTTCTCCTTCTCGGCCAGCGCCTGGGCCTCGGCGTCCGAGGCGTTCTGGGACAGCGTGTAGACCGAAAGGCCGCGGATGTCGGCGCGCGGCACCGCGTCGGCGTGCAGCGAGATGAACAGATCGGCCTCGCGGTCGCGGGCGAAGGCGACACGGTCGCGCAGGGGAATGAAGATGTCGCGCTCGCGGGTCAGCAGCACGGTGTAGCGGCCCGATTTCTCAAGCTCCTGCTTGGCGGCGCGGGCGACTTGCAGGGTAAGGTGCTTCTCAAAGGTTCCCTCGATGCCGATCGCGCCGGGATCGACGCCACCATGGCCGGGATCGATCACCACCACGGGCCGCGACGACGACTTGGTCGGACGCGGCTTCTCGGGCTTGGGCGGCGGCTTGGATGGCGCGGCGACCGCCGCGGCGGGAACCACCTTGGGCGCATCGCCGCGCCCCGAATCCTCCAAATCGACCACCAGACGCCAGGACAGCCCCTCGGACGGCGGCATCAGGAAGGACTGCCTGACCTCGACCGGCCCCGACGTGCCGATGGTCAATCGCCCGGCGCCCGGCTTGACACGCGCCCAGCGATAGCCGGTGACCCGTCCGACCGGCTTGGCCAAGCGGTCGGGCGCCGACCATTCCAGCTCGGGCAGGTCGATCACCACGCGATGCGGATCGGTCAAGGTCTGGACGCTGTAATCCATGCGCGCCGACAGGTCGATGACCACGCGCGTCATCGCGGTGTGGATGCCGGCCCGCACCCCGGTGACCATCAACGCGCCCTCGGCGCGCGCGGTCGCCGACGGCACCGCCCACAGGGCCAGCGCGGCGAGGACCGAAACCAAGCGGCGCAGCATCGCGGCCATTCCGAAAGACTCCCCCATGCGTCTTCATATACCCCGTTCGATGCTTCCTCTTCAAGCCGAAACCCTTGATTCATCAGGAGAGTCGCCCATATTCGCGCGACACGTCCGATTTTTCGGAAATCGCCGCGGATAAACAATGAAGTTGTGGAATTCGGCGGTCGTCGTTATTTTGTTCCAGCGATCCTCACCATCGGGCGTTTCTCCATGGGGAAGCGCGGGTTCCGCGGTCGTCGGCGCGCCGTCCAAAGACGGCAGGCCGCGCGCGGAGACCTGAAGACGAGGACCGTATGTTCGAATTTCGAAGCCGGGCGTGAAGCCCGCCGTTGGACTCCCGTCATGACCTTCTTCGCGAACCATCCGAAGTTGCTCGAGGGACCGGCCGAAGGCGCCACCGGCTTCGCTGGATCATCGGACCGCCCCGGCGCGCGTGATGCGCGCGCCGGCCGGGCGGCGACTGGGAGCTTTGGATTTAATGGTCAAGCGCATGCTCATCGATGCCACCCACCCGGAAGAAACCCGGGTGGTCGTGGTCAATGGAACTCGCCTCGAGGAACTTGACGTCGAGAGTTCGACGAAGAAGCAGATCAAGGGCAACGTCTACCTCGCCAAGATCGTCCGGGTCGAGCCGTCGTTGCAGGCCGCCTTCGTCGAATATGGCGGCAATCGCCACGGCTTCCTGGCGTTCAGCGAAATCCACCCCGACTATTACCAGATCCCGGTCGCCGACCGTCAGGCCCTGCTCGCCGAGCAGCGCCGCGAGCGCCATTCCGAAGACGGCGACGACCACGACGAGCGGCCCGCCGAGCGGCCCGAGCGGCCCGAGGCCGCCGAGGATCATGACGGCGCCGAAGCCCCCGC
>JADGAL010000242.1 GCA_015232025.1 Alphaproteobacteria bacterium | reverse complement strand
CAAGGCAAGGCGGCCGGACGGCCGATCGACTGGTCAAATGTGGATTTCGCCGTGGCGAAGATCCTCGCTGGTGCGGGGCACCAGGCAGGTGAGATCGAGGCAGCGATCATCGAGCATTCGCCCAACCTCGAGGACCGCAAGAAGGGACATGGGGCAGACTATGCTGCCAGGACGGCCGCCAAGGCCACCGAGGCGGTGCTTGCCGAGCGGGCTGCTCGTCGGCCCCGCCGTGAGCGGGATCGAGACAATGGGCCAAGCCTGTGACGCCGCCGAGTGCGCGACCGGAGGGAGTGCGCCGGTGGCGGGCGAGGTGCTGGGGTGGGGCGACAGCCCGCCCTTTTCCCTGGCCTGCGCAGCAGGCCGGGGAGGTGTGGCGGCGGAGCCGCTTCCTTGTCTCGACCCTATAGGGATAACTCGATAGTTCGGACGCGATTTCGGGCTAGTCGCCCTCGCCGTCCGGGAACAGCGGGAGTTGTCGAGTCGTGGGGGTGGCGGGCTTAGGCGCCGGATCGGCGGCCAGGGTTTCGGCACAAAGCTGGCCAGCGAAGCGCCGGACGGCTTGGCGAGCGCCTACGGTGTCGGGGATATAGACAACGAATTGAACAAGACCGGCGTCTTTGCGAGCCCGGCGCAGCTTTCGAAGGCGTTCGCGGGCGGCTGCCCGCTTCTGTCCAGCTACGTCGAGGAACATCTTCCGCGTTCCTAGTTCACTGTGTTATACACAAAAAAGCCCCGCACGCGGCGAGGCTCTTTGGTTGGTCCTCGGCGACCATCACCTGTTTTTGCTGTGGCGGCGAGACGGTGAGGGAAGCCCGATAGAAGGCTCGGCTTCACAGCCGAGAACCAGAAATGACCCTATCAAATTCGTTTCATGACCGCAACCTCTCGTCCGCCATGATTGGCGGGGTGAGTGGCTGACAGGGCATTCCATCCCGACACACACGATCAAGAGACCTGGCTCGAACGCAAGAGGGCGGCCGGGCGGTATGCCTACGCCTTGAAGACGTGGGTCGGTCGGGAAGAGTGGTTGGAACTGGGGGGCGGAGAGCCGCCACCCAGTCACCCGGCGCGTGGCGCGGCGTCCCGGCTGGCGCTGTCGTTGGCCGGGTGCGGTCGCATCACCCTCACCGGGAGCGACGGCCAGGGTGGGCCGGAACGGATGGAGCGCCTGTTCTGTTGCGGCCATCGCCTCTGCCCCCGCTGCATGCCGCTTCTGGCCGGCGAGACGCGCGAGCGCGTTAGAGGCGCGTTCCGCGCAGTAATGAACGAAAGCCTGAAGGCACTCGATGTCACGCTCACAGTCGAAAACTGCGAGTGGTCAGAATTGCCGGTAATGCTGCCGAAGTTACAGGCGGCATTCGGGAAGATGTTGTCATTTGCGGCGCTGAAGAAGGCTGTGGTGGGTGGCGTTCGCGCAATTGAAGTTACTGAAGGTCGAGATGGACTTGCGCACCCGCATATTCATGCCGTGTTGCTTGTCCCATCGATCTACTTGCCTTCGCATGATGCGTGGATCGCGCACGGCGATCGGTTCGAAGCGGTTGGTGCGGTGCGCGGCGTCCGGGCGCCGTGGCAGCCGGTCCAGTTGGTTGCTGGCTGGGTGTCCCTGTGGCAGCGCGCCCTTGGCGTCGATTATCGGCCCGGCGTGTATGTGAAGCTCGCCGGCCGTGGCCGCCAGGTTGACCAGGCCGTGGGACATGCTTTGAAATATGCGCTCAAACCCCCGGTGAAAATGACGGCGGACGGACGGGCGGGTGCGCTCGACGGCGAGGCGTTGGCCTGGCTGTCGCTGGCGATCGAAGGGCGCCGGCTGGTCGAGTGCTATGGCCTCGTGCGTGCCGAGCTGCGCGACGAAGACCCAGAGCAGATGCCAGACGAGATCGACGAGAAGGAAGAGGCGCGGCCGATGCCGGCCGTGGTGACGTGCCGCCGCTGGTGCCGCGTTGATGGGGTGTCACATTACGTGATTCACCGCGTTATCTGCGGCGCGAGGGACTGGGACGAGGTGAGAGACGAACTGCTCGATGTCTGGCCGCGCTCGTTCTATGAAGAGTTGCATCGCGGGGAGCGGCAGACCGCCGAGCAGCAGGCGGCTGATCGGCGCGAGTGGCATCAGCGGGCGATCGACATCGATCGCCAGCAGCAGCAGGAGCGGGAGCGGCGGGCGGCGGCGGATGCGACGGCGAGGCGTCTCACCCCCGCCGATCATGCCTATCTCGCCGCCGTGGGAAGGAGGGATAGATGAGCGAGATGCCCGTGGAACTTCGGCTCATATTGATGCCGGCCGAGGTCGAGATTCTTCTGGCGGCCCTCGCTGATGCGGAGGCGGCGGCACGGCGAGACGGCGACCGCCGGGCGATGGACGAGACCTATCGCGTGTCACGTTTCATCGTCGAAGCACGCGATGAAGCGATGGGGAGCAACCCGCGCCGGGGTTGACATCCGAAATCGTGAGGCGGATCATCCGTGGTGGGGAGCAAGCCAATTTTTGCCCTACGGGCAAAAACCCCTCCATCCTCCCTCCGGTCGGCTGTGAGGGGCTTGCCAGGGGGTAAACCCCCTGGACCCCGGGCGGCGCGCTTCGCTCCCGCCCTGGGCCTTCGGCCCCACACCCCCAGGCCGCTGGCGCGGCCGGGGGAAAAGACCGGGCCGGTGGCCCCAGGGGATAGCGGATGGGACGACCTCGACTCAGCGATGATCGGATCAGGCGGCGCCGGGATGTCTGGCTGTCGGATGACGAATGGCGCCAGATCGTCGAGGCGGCAAAGGCGGCGGCCTTGCCAACCCGCGCCTATGCTCGGCGCGTCCTTTTGCGGCATCGTGTGACCGGCGCCCCTAGTGTCGAGAACCGGGCGGCGTGGATCGAGCTGGCTCGCACCACGGCGAACCTCAACCAGATCGCGAAGCATGCGAACGAGCGGGGCGAGCTGGCGATCGGCGGCGAGCTGGTCGAGCTGCGCCGGGCGATCGAGCGCCTGCGGGCTGAGCTGATCGGCGCGATCTACGACGACGAGGACGGCGATGATCGGGAAACTCTCGAAGGGTGAGGGGTTCCGAGGGTTGGCGGAATATCTGCTCGCCTCGCGGGACCACGAAGGCCGCAACCGCCCCGAGGCGGTGATTGTTGGTGGGACGATCGCCGCAGACGGCAACAACCCGGCGCGAGACCTGGCACGCCAATATGCGGCTTTCCGCCGCCTTCGGCCCGAGGTGGCGCGGCCGGTTCTTCATGAGAGCCTTCGACTGTCCAAGGGCGAGAGCCTGACTCATGAGCAATGGGCCGAGGTCGGCAAGATGTGGGCGGCGGGTATGGGCGCTGATGGTTACACCGTCATCGCCCATGGCGACCACTGCCATGTCATGGCGAGCCGCATCAAACTGGACGGCAGCCTGGTGTCGACCTGGCAGGACTACAGGGTGAGCGAGCGCCTGGTGCGCGACATCGAACAGCGGTTCGGGCTGATGCAGGTCGAGGCCAGCCACCTTCTGGAGCCGGAAAAGGCAATGACACACAAGCGAGCGCCCACGAAGGGGCAAATGAAACAGGTCGAGCGGGGCGGCGAGGCCCCGGCCCTGATCGTCTCAGAGCTGATCGATCGGCGGCTCACCGCTGGGCCGTGTGGTGTGGTCGATCTGGTCGAACACCTTGAAGCGCACGGCGTCAACGTTCAGCCGAACCTCGCCAGCACCGGCAAGCTGAACGGCCTCGCCTACGAGATCGACGGCAAGGTGGTCACGGCGAAGGCCATGGGTAAAGCCTATACGTGGGGGAACCTTGAGAAGAGAGGTGTCAGCTATGAGCAACATCGAGATGTTGAAGGACTACGCCAGCGGGTCTATCGAGCGGCGCAAGGCGGCCTCGGAAGCGATCGGCCGGGAGATGGAAGAGACGCTGGCGCGGATCGAGCGGCTGCGCCTGACGCTCGAAGCGTCCTCGGAGAACGTGGCTCGCCAGATCGAGCCGCTGGGCGCGGCGATCAGCGCCTTGCCGGAGAAGATAATGGCCTTGCCGGTGGCGGCGGCGGAGACGCTGGCGCGCCAGGTCGAACCGCTGGCGATGGCGCTGGCGCGTCTCTCGGAGGAACACAACGCAGCGTGGTCGACGAACAAGGCCGCGTTGGCGGACATCGAGACGCGCCGCCTCGCCCAGATCAAGGAAGCGACGGCCGAGCTGGAACAGCAGCGGGCCGAGCGGAAGAAAATGGCCGACCGGCTGGCGGCCGAGATGGCGGGGGTGACGCAGCGGCTCGACGCGGCGGTGGCGACGATCGAGCAGCGGGCCGGGCCGTGGTGGCTCCGGTCGGTGGCCTTCACGGGGGCGGGGATTCTGGCCGCGGCAGTTACGGTCGCGTCATGGACCTTGTGGATTTCCCCACCTCGCCCGCCCCAGGTGGTCCGGGTGCCGGCCGAACTGACCTTAGCTCAGTCCAAGTTGATGCTGTGGGGCGAGACGCTGGAACGGGAGTTTCCGAAGGCATCGGCGGCCGACAAGGCAGCGGTCAACCGGGTGATGGGCTGGAAGTAGCCGACCGGACCCGGCGGGCGATCGAGCGGACGCTTCGCGCCTTGCCGGCCGCGACATACGAGATCGGCGTCAGGAATCAAAAGACCGGGCAGATGATGCGGCGGTGTTGGACCGCCGACCAGGTGCGCCAGTCCGTGCCCTGGCTCAAGAGGCGAAACGTGCTCGGCGACGACATCTATATGCGTCCCGAGGACACGAGGTTCGTCATGCTCGACGACCTGACGGCCGCCAAGCTCGACGAAATGCGGGCGAAGGGCTACCAGCCGGCCTTGGTCACCGAGACCAGCAAGGGCAATTTTCAGGCGTGGGTGATGCTGCCGCAGTCCCTCGCCGAGGACGCCCGATCCTTCGCCGGTAAGGCGCTGGCCCGGAAGTTCGAGGCCGATCCGGCCTCGACGGACTGGCGGCATTTCGGCCGCTTGCCTGGTTTCACCAACCAGAAGCCGGAGCGACGCAACGAGCGGAAGATGCAGCCGTTCGTGCTGGTCGCGGAAGCCGCTGGGCACATCTGCGGTATGGGCCAGCAACTGGTCGAGTGGGTCGAAGAACAGGTTGCGCGGGCAAAGGCCGAGGTTGCTCGGGCAAGGGGCGAGGCGGAGGAGCGGCGGCGTTTGGTCGCGATCGAGACCGCGCCCCAGCCGGCGCCGGGGCGCTTGGGTGTCGGTTACCAGTTCCTCCACCTGGCTCGCCAGCAAGTCGATCAAGGCAAGGCGGCCGGACGGCCGATCGACTGGTCAAATGTGGATTTCGCCGTGGCGAAGATCCTCGCTGGTGCGGGGCACCAGGCAGGTGAGATCGAGGCAGCGATCATCGAGCATTCGCCCAACC
>JADGAL010000241.1 GCA_015232025.1 Alphaproteobacteria bacterium | reverse complement strand
GCTCGCGGTGGCGGCGCCGGATCAGGCGGCGGCCTCGGCGCGCTTCGTCTTGGCCAATCTGTGGTCGGTGGCGCCGTTTCTGCTCGCCTCGGTGGCGTTGGCCGCGGCGAGCCGGGCGAGCGGCGCCGACAACCTGATCGCCCGCGCCTTCCAAGGCAATCCGGCGATGATGGTGGCGCTGGCGGCGGCGATGGGCGCGCTGTCGCCGTTCTGCTCGTGCGGCGTGATCCCGCTGATCGCGGCGCTGTTGACGATGGGCGTGCCGCTGGCCCCGGTGATGGCCTTCTGGCTGGCCTCGCCGCTGATGGACCCCTCGATGTTCGTGCTGACGGCGGGCACGCTGGGCTTCGCCTTCGCGGTGGCCAAGACCATGGCGGCGGTGGGCATCGGGCTGCTGGGCGGCTTCGGCACCCTGGCGTTGATGCGCCACGGCCTGCTGTCCCAGCCGTTGCGCGACGGGGTCGGCGATGGCGGCTGCGGCGGCGCCAAAATACGCAAGCCGAAGCGGGTGGTCTGGCGCTTCTGGGCCGAGCCCGAGCGGCGCGCCACCTTCCTTGCGAATGGCGGGACCAACCTGCTGTTCCTCGGGAAATGGCTGGCGCTCGCCTTCCTGCTGGAAAGTCTGATGGTCGCCTGGGTGCCCAACGAGGCGGTCGCCAAACTGGCGGGCGGCGAGGGCCTCCTACCCGTGGTGCTGGCCGCCCTGGTGGGAATTCCCGCCTACCTCAACGGCTATGCCGCGCTGCCGCTGGTCGGCGGGCTGATCGAACAAGGCATGGCGCCGGGGGCCGGCATGGCCTTCCTGCTGGCGGGCGGGGTGACCAGCATTCCGGCGGCGATGGCGGTGTGGGCCTTGGCCCGCCCGCCGGTGTTCGCCGCCTATCTGGGGTTCGCGCTGGTCGGCTCGGTGGCGTCGGGGCTGCTGTTCGGCTGGCTGGGCTAGCCCGCGCATCGGGGTTCCGAGCCCGAAGAGGGACTTTCGCCAAGGCGCGCCGCCCCCACCTTCTTCCCAAACGCACCGAAGGAGGATGTGCCATGACCCTGCAACTCGGTCAGCCCGCGCCGGACTTCGAGGCGGACACCACCATGGGTCCGATCCGCTTCCACGATTGGCTGGGACAGTCCTGGGGCGTGCTGTTCTCCCACCCCAAGGACTTCACCCCGGTCTGCACCACCGAACTGGGCGAGGTGGCGCGCCTGCGCCCCGAATTCGAGCGCCGCGGCGTCAAGGTGATCGGGCTGTCGGTCGACGACGTCACCAGCCACCGCGGCTGGGCCGGCGACATCGAGGAGACCCAGGGCACCCCGCTGAATTTCCCGCTGATCGGCGATCCCGACCGCAAGATTTCCGACATGTACGGGATGATCCATCCCGACGCCAGCGACACGCTGACGGTGCGCTCGGTGTTCATCATCGACCCGAACAAGAAGGTGCGGCTGATCCTGACCTACCCCGCCAGCTGCGGGCGGAACTTCCAGGAAATCCTGCGGGCCATCGACTCGCTGCAACTGACCGACCAGTACAGCGTGGCGACTCCGGTCAATTGGCAGGAGGGCCAGGACGTCATCATCGTGCCCTCGCTGGTCGACGAGGACGAAATCCGCGCCAAGTTCCCCAAGGGCTACAAGGCGCTGAAGCCCTATCTAAGGGTGACTCCGCAACCGAATCGCTGAGCGGGCGCGATTTTCACCTGACATCCGGCGGCCGGGCCTCCAAATAAGAAACCAGCCCGGTCCACGGAGACGACGATGTTGATCAGACGCCCGCCCGACATCAAACCATCCGAGATCACGCCGCGCGGCCTGTATCTCGACCGGCGTCGCTTCATGCTGGCGGCGGGGGCCTTGATCCTTCTGCCGGGCGCGGCGGGCGCGGCCTTGCGCTTCGACGGGGCGGTCAAGACGCGCTGGGGCGAGGGTCTGGACGTCACCAGCGTCGAGGACGCCACCTCGTACAACAATTTCGTCGAGCTGGGCTCGGACAAGTCGTCGCCCAAGCGCAACGCGGCGGCGCTGGTCACCCGCCCGTGGTCGGTGACGGTCGAGGGCGAATGCCTGAAGCCCGGCGCGCTGGGCGTCGAGGATCTGCTCGCGCCCCACCCGCTGGAGGAGCGGATCTACCGCCTGCGCTGCGTCGAGGGCTGGTCGATGGTGATCCCTTGGGTGGGGGTGCCGCTCGGCCGGGTGCTCCAGCGGTTCGAGCCGACCTCGCGCGCCAAATGGGTGGAGTTCACCACCCTGCACGACCCTCAAAGGCTGCCCGGCCAGCGGCGCGCGGTGCTCGACTGGCCCTATGTCGAGGGCCTGCGCATCGACGAGGCCACCCACCCGCTCAGCCTGCTGGCGGTCGGCATGTACGGCGACGAACTGCCGGCCCAGAACGGCGCGCCGCTCCGCCTGGTGGTGCCCTGGAAATACGGCTTCAAAAGCATCAAATCGATCGTCCGCATCCGCTTCTCCGAGACGCGGCCCAAGACCACCTGGAACATCGCCCAGCCCGACGAATACGGCTTCTGGGCCAACGTCAACCCCGAGGTCGACCACCCCCGCTGGAGCCAGAAGAAGGAACGCCGCATCGGCCAGTTCTTCAAGATCAAGACGGACATGTTCAACGGCTATGCCAGCGAGGTCGCCCATCTTTACGCCGGCATGGACCTGGCCAGGGACTTCTGATGGTCGGACCACGCCGCCCCGACTGGGCCAAGCGGGGCCTGTTCGCGTTGTGCCTGGTGCCGCTGGCGTGGCTCGCCTTCGACGTGGCGAACGGCGCGCTGGGCGCCAATCCGATCGAGGCGGTCAACCGCCGGCTTGGCGACTGGGCGATTCGCCTGCTGCTGATCTCGCTGGCCGTCACGCCGTTGCGCCAAGCCTTCCACTGGCCGCGCCTGGCTCGCCTGCGCCGCATGCTGGGGCTGTTCGCGTTCTTCTACGTGGCCTTGCATGTGACCAGCTATCTGGTGCTCGACCAGTTCTTCGACTGGCCCGAAATCTGGGCGGACGTGGTCAAGCGCAAATACATGACCTTCGGAATGCTGGCCTTCACGCTGCTGCTGCCGTTGGCGATCACCTCGACCGACGCGATGGTCAAGCGGTTGGGCGGAGCGCGCTGGCGACGACTGCACCGGCTGGTCTATCCCGCCGCGGTGCTGGCGGTGCTGCATCACTTCTTCCTGGTCAAGGTCGACACGACCGAGCCGCTACTCTACGGCCTTGTTCTGGCGGTCCTTCTCGGCTGGCGCGTCGCCAAAATAAAAACCACAAGCAAATCAGTGGCATAAGCCGAGGTGCCGGCGGTTCCTCTTTCGGATCGTGACGGCTCGTGGTATCATTCGCAACAAATCGAGGAGGGACATGATGAGACCGCTCGAAAGCCATGTCGAGATCAGCTCCCACGTCTGGATGTACAACCGGCTTCGCGAACTTCTCATCCGCGAGGGCATGGTCGCCCAAGGTTCGGACGAGGACGACGTCAAGGCCGCCATCGGCGAATGGCTGGAGATGGTGGCCCGCGCCCGCAAGGTCCACTGACCGAGCTCCCACGCCGTCATGCCCGGACTTGATCCGGGCATCCACATGACAGCCGTACAAGCCGTTGTTTCCGCTTTCTCTTCCGCGGACAGACATGGATGGCCGGGTCAAGCCCGGCCATGACGGAAAAGGATCGAAGCCTCCATCCGCTTGGGCTCATGGATGGTCAACGCGTCGGCGCGGGCTCGGTTCCCTTCAGCGCCTCGCCCAGCAGCGCGAATTCGGCCGCGCGCGGCGATGACCGGCGCCAAGCCAGCCCGATCCGGCGCGAGGCGGGTTCGGCCAGCGGCCGGGTCACCAGATCGGTGCCGCGCAGCACCCCGCCATCGACCGCCAGCTTGGGCAGCAAGGTGACGCCCAGCCCGTTGGCGACCATCTGTACCAGGGTGTTCAGGCTGGTGCCCATCGCCCGTCCGGCCGCCGAGGGCAGGCGGCAGGCCGACAAGGCGTGCTCGCGCAGGCAGTGCCCGTCTTCCAGCAGCAGCAGCTCGGTGGCGGCCAAATCGGCCGAGGTCACCGAGTCCTTGGCGGCCAGCGGATGATCGGGGGCGCAGGCGAACAGGAAGGGGTCCTCGGCCAGTTCCAGCGTCTCAAGCCCCTCGGCCGGCCAGGGCAGGGCGATCAGCACCGCGTCGAGGGCGCCACCGCCCAAGCCATCGAGCAGCCGCATGGTCAAATCCTCGCGCAGCATCAGCCGCAGCCGGGGATGGGCGGCGCGCAGGCCCGGCAGCACGCCGGGCAGCAGATAGGGCGCGATGGTCGGGATGACGCCCAGCCGCAAGGCGCCGGTCAGCGGCTGGCGCGCCATCTCGACCGCCTCGACCAGATCCTCGGCGCCGCGCAACAGGGCGCGGGCGCGGGCCACCACCTCCTCGCCCAGCGGGGTCGGCATGACGCGGCGCTTGGTGCGCTCGACCAGGATGGCGCCCAGCAGCGCCTCCAATTCCTGCAAGCCGGCCGACAAGGTCGATTGGGTGGCGAAGCAGCTTTCCGCCGCTTTGCCGAAATGGCGGTGGTCGGCCAAGGCGACCAGATAGCGAAGCTGGCGCAGGGTGGGCAGGGGCTTCACGGCTTATCCATTCCATCGATCAAAGATGACAAAAATGGCCCGCATATCCGATTTGTCAAGTTTCGGAACACGCGGCACTCCCCGCGCGTTGGTTGGGAAAACCAGTGAGGAGTGCGGCCATGAGATTCATCGGCGGCGTCGCCGCGTTCGCCATCCTGACGGCCTTCGCCATTTCGGCCGAGGCGCAGCAAAGTCCAACCCAGCAAGGACGGCAAACCCCAACCCAGCCGGCGCAACAGACCCAAACCCAGGCGCAGGCTCCCCGCGCGCCCGAGCAGGTGGCGCGGCCCGGCGGGCGGCTCGACATCCCGCAGCTCGCCCTGGTCAAGGTGGCGGATGGCTTTCAGGACCCGACCAGCGTCGCCGCCGCCAATGACGGCAGCGGGCGCATTTTCGTGACCGAGCGGGTCGGGCGGGTGCGGGTCGTCGACAAGGACGGCGCCGTGATGAAGGACCCGTTCCTCGATCTGACCAAGATCAACCCCTTGGGCAGCGACGTGCAGACGGGCTTCGTCGAGCAGGGTCTTTATTCGATCGTCTTCGACCCGCGCTTCCGCGAGAACGGCCATTTCTACGTCCACTACGCGTCGCTGCCCTTCAACGGCGACAACATGGTGGTGCGCTTCACGGTCGACCCCGCCAGTCCCAACATGGTCTCGGCCGAGCAGGCCAACCGCACCGCCAAGGTGATCTTGCGGGTCGAGCAGCCCTGGTACAATCACAATGGCGGCCAACTCGCCTTCGGGCCGAAGGACGGCATGCTGTATATC
>JADGAL010000240.1 GCA_015232025.1 Alphaproteobacteria bacterium | reverse complement strand
AGGCGCGGCCAGGACGGATGCGCCTCCAGCCGGGCGAGGGCCGCCCGGTTGGCGTCGGCGGCGTCCAGCGCGACGGCCAGCCAGGTCTGGTCGCGGGCGACGGTCAGGCGATCGAGCAGGCCTTGCATCCGCACGTTGCCGTTGTACCACTCGTCGCCCTCGGCCAGGACGGCCAGTTCGCGAGCCGCGTCGCGCAGATCGTCGTCGATGTCGGGCTCGCCGCTCATCTGCGGCCACCAGACTCCGAGCAGATGCCGCGCCCGCACCGCGCGGTCGATGGCGACGGGGGTGGCGACGCGCTCCATTTCGCCGGCCCGCCGGATAACGTCCTTGAGCGTCGCCCAGGCGGCGTTGAACCCCTGGATCGCCTGGGCGTCCGAGCCGCGCAGGATGCCGCGCGCCTGTTCCAAGCCCTGGCGCAGCACCGCGAGGCCGGGCAGCGCGTGGCGGGTCAGAAGATCGCATTGCTCCTGCATGCCCGGCTCTTCGGCGGCCAGCCGGCGGCGGATGGCGGCGGCGACCGGCGCCTCGCCCAGTTCGCGCATCCGCTCGCCGAACACTTGCTGGAAGTGGTCGGCGGCGGCGACGATCTGCGCCTTCTCCAGTCCCACCCGCGGGCGGAAGGCGGCGCCGCGAAACAGGTTGTTGTTGCTGAAGGTGGACTTCGCCTCGACCGACAGCGCCGCGTCGAAGGTCCGGCCCTGGCTGGTCGCCTCGATGCGGCCGGCGCGCAGCAGGCACAGGGCGAACAGCCGCACCATGTCGAAGTCCCAGCCGAACGGCTCGTTCGCGAATTCCTCGGCCAGCCAGCGGCCCGAGGCGGTCTCGCCGTAGCCGGTACGGTTGCCGATCCGCGACAGCACCTCCTTCAAGGGGCCGGTGTCGGTCTCGAAGACGGGGATGCCGCCCTCGTCTCGGACCAGACGCAGGCGCGCCACCACCGAACTCAGGCCATGCAGGGTTTCGGATTTCAGCAGCGTGTCGATGTCGCCCTGTCCGGCCTTGGCGGCCGCCTCGCCGAAGCGGTGGAAGACCTGGGGCAGCACGCGGCCCAGCACCTCGGCGGCGGCGCGGGCGAAATCGGTGGCGCGCTGCGAGGGATTGCGGTCGTTGCCCTCGAACCATACCTGGCCGTCGAGGCAGGCCGCCTTCAGGCGGCGGCGCAGTTCGTCGTGATGGAAGGTCAGACGGCGTTTCTCGTCGGCCAGCAGCTTGCCGTCGACGTTGGGCCGGGCGGCCTGGATCTTGATCACCTCCTGCGAACGGAACGCCTCTTCGGCTTCGCGCTGGATGTCGGCGTCGATCGCCACCGCCCAGAACACCGCCTTGCGCTCCCGCTGCGAGCGTTTGCGCAGTTCCTCGGACAGTTCGGCGTGAAGGCGGCCGCGATCGGCGGTGTGGACATGAAAGGCCAGGTCGCCCTCGGTCTGCGTCTTGCCGTCGACGATCAGGCCGCCGCGGAAGGTCTTGCAGCCCTCCAGTACATGCTGCGGCGGCGCGGCCTCCCACATCGCCTTCAGCGCCGCCGCGATGGTGATGCCGATGCCGCGGGCGGGGATCTGGCGGCGGGTCTTCTCCCAGTCGTCCTCGGCCGGCGTGGGGATGCGCCAACCGTTCTCGCCCTGGCGCACCATCTGCCGGTCGGCCATCGCCCGCAACGCCTCGCGCACCGCCGAGACCAGCGATTCGGCGTCGATCGCGGGGTGCAGCACGGCCGCCAGGTTTTCCTCGGTGGCGGGGATGGCGCGGCTGTATTGCAACAGGCACACGGCCTTGGCCACGGCGGCGGCCAGCGGCGTGTCGCGCAGGGCGGCGGCGACCTCGGCGATCTTGGCGCGCATGTCGGACGAGACGTTGTTCTCGACCAGATCGTAGACCCCATCGAAGGTCACCAGGGCGCCGGTCGGCCGGTCGACCATGCGGACGCGCGGATCGTACAGCAGCGCGTGGGCCAGCTTGATCACCGTGCGGTTGGCTCCACCCACATGCTGCGCCGCTCCACCCTGGGTGCGCAGGCCCGACACCACTTGAATGACCAGATCGATCTGGTGCGGCAAAAGCGGGTAAAGACCGGCGAAGCCGTCGGGCGTCAGCTCGGTCAGCGGCACGTTGCCATGGACCCGCACGGTGCCCAGCAGGCGACCGCGCCACGCCTCGAACAGCTCTCGCAGGCGGGTCTGGCCGGCCTTGGTCTTGCGCAGGACGCGCTTGGCGGTGACCTCGGCGATGTCGGAATTTTCGAGATGGACCTGGGTGGCGAAGCGGTCCATCAGCCGCGCCAGCTCGATGCGCGTGTCGTCCAGGCCGCTGACCACCTCGTTCAGGCGCTCCTGCGATGTCGCCACCAGCCACAGGCGGCCGCGGCCATGGGTGCCCAGCGAGTGGATGATGCCCTGCAGCTCGAGCATCTTCTGCCCGTCCTTGGCGACGAACTGGCCGACCTCGTCGATCACGAACACCAGGGCGTGACCGGGCTTGCGGCGGTCGAGCAGCGCCACGCACCGCGCCGCCATGCGGTCGGGCGAGATCTCGGCGCGGTTCTGGGCGGCGCGCACCCAACTGTCGGGCTGGGGCCAGGTGTGCGGGTCGAGCGTGTGCATGACGCGGCTGGCCTCGCCGAAGGCCAGCGCGTAGCGCGTCTTCTTGGCGTCCCATTCGGCGCCGTACAGATCGCGGTAGCAGGCGGCGAAGGCCTCCAGCCGGCCCTCCTCCTCGAGGGCGATCTCCAGCTCGGCCAGATCGATGTTGTCGGCGTAGTCCAGGCTGCCCAGGAACAGGCGGTACATGGTCTCGGTCAGCGGCTGGGCGCCGCTCTTGATGCCGCGATGGGTCGAGACGTCGAAAATCACCGTATGGGTCGGGATGCGCTGATTGATCAGGGTCAGCAGCAGCTTGACGCGCTCGCCGCCGGCGCGCTCGGCCAGCAGGCGCGAGGCGCGCTCGTCGCCGAGCGGGCGATCGCCCAGGGCGTAGCCCAGCATCTTGGCGAAGCTCGACTTGCCCGAGCCGAAGAAGCCCGACACCCAGACGCCGATGCCCTCGTGCGGCTTGTTGGGGGTCTCGCCGTAGCGTTCCAGGATCGAGACGAGATTGCGCTCGATCGCGGCGGTGACGATGTAGTCGCGGATCTCCTGGCGGACGACCTGGACGGCGGTCTGGTCGACCTTGATCACCTCCTCGATGTGGCCGTCCTGGCCCTCGGGCAGCAGCGAGCGGATCGGCTCGGCCAAGCGTTCCTCCGTCAAAAGATCATGGGGCGATAATTGTGCTCGGGCTCGCTCCGGCCCATGAACCGCAGGCTGGTGGGACCGTCGCGTTCGCCAGGATAGAAGACGATCGCCGGGACCGCCAGCCCGCCCATCAACTGCTCGACCAGCGGAAAGGGGCGATAGACCGGATACAGCGCGCCGCAGCGGTGGATGAACACGAGGTGGCGCAACGGGTCGGCCGCGGCGGGCACGCGCGACGCCACCAGAGCGTCAAGCGGCGTGCGGTCGGCCAGGGCCTTGTTGATGGTGTCGACGGTGGCGTCGATGCCGGCCAGTTCCTCGGCCTCGATCAGCGCCTCGACGGGGTCCTCGGTGGCCAGGGCCTCGGTCAGGCACTCGGCCAGCGAGACCGCGACGACGCGCTTGCCGCGGCCCTCCAGTCGGGTGGTCAGCAGGCGCATCGCTTCGCGGAAGGCGAACTCGTCCTCAGGGGGGTACTGGAAGATGGCGAAGGGCATGCCGCCATAGGCGCTCAGTCCTGGACGCGGGTCGGACTCGCGCAGGATGGGCTCGAGCTTTTTGGTCAGTCTTTCGCGCCAGTCCCGGTCCAAGGCTCCCACCCCTCCGCGAAGTCCGCCAAGCTGGCGCGCGGCAGCGTGAGCTGCGCGAGACTTCCCGCAACCTGATAATCCAACACGCGGAATTGATGCAAGCGGAACAATTCGTGCTCAACCTCGGCGGGCGTCATCAGGAAGCGGCGCCAGTCCGGCGCCTCGATGATCCGCCGCGCCGCCGCGTGACGCTCCGCCAGAGCGTGCAACATGTACAGCAACGCGGGGTCGGACAGGCGGAACGGGCGGAAACGCCGGCTCACCGAACCCGTCATCAAATCCGCGTCGACCGCGATCTTGAACAGCGCCCCCGCGACATGCTCGACGGTGTCGGCGCCGAGCGGCGGCGCGCCCCGCAAGGCGACGATCGCCGGCCGCAGATCGCGGGCGTTCAGCGGCTCGGCGCCACGCCGCGGAAACAGCCACTCCTCCAGGAACCAGCGGATCAGCCGGTCCCCCTCGGCCAGATGCCACAACAGCGGCGGCTTCCAGTGCTCGGGCGGCCAGCCGCGCCGGGCGAGCGCCACCAGCGGCGCGTCGCGGCCGGGGATCTCGAGACGCGACGACAGCGCCTTGGCCCGTTGCACCGCCAGCCGCTCGCTGCCGCACGCCCGCAAGGCCGGCGAGTCCCGCAAGTTCTCGGACTTGCCGCGCGAGAGATCCCAGCCCGCCAGCACCGCATGCGTCTCGGCGGCCAGCAGCCCCTTGATGGCGGCGACGGTGGCGACCGCGTCCCTGGCCATCACCCGCCGATGGGCAGATAGGGAATGCGCAGGCCGGGGACGGCACGCACGAACGCCGCCGCGAGCAGCGTCATCGCGGCCTCGTCGAGCGGTCTGGCGGACAGCGCCAAGCCGCGCCCGCTGGCGTCCTCGCGCAACGACCCGACCGCCTTCTCCAGCCCGTCCGCGGCCACCCCGACCAGCCGCAGCGCCCGCCACGGATCGGCGGGAACGGGTTCCAGCGCCTCGAACAGCGGCAGCCAAGCCTCGGCCTCGTCGAAGCGCGCGGCCCAAGCCTGGTCGAACAGGTCCTCGAGATCGGGTGGCAGCGCGAACAGCGTCACCGCGTTCGGTGGATTGTAAAACGAGCGGCAGCGCTCGGCGGCGATCTCGAACAGCGCCCGGGCTCGCGCGAAACGATGCGTGCGCGGAAAATTGCGCGCCATGACTTGGCCGCCGAACGCACCGAGAAGTTGGGTATTCCACCACCGCGCGCCGTCGCTCTCGCCATAGCGCGCCACCGCCAGCCGCAGCCTCAGGACATGGGCGAAATCCAGTTGGGTCATGGACCACTCGTACCACGGCCACCGCCGCCAGCCAACAGCGGCTGGGACGTGCCTGCGACCGCCGGTGGGCGACATCACGACCGACCTGCGCGGAGGGGGCCGGTCGTGATGTCGGATTCAAAGCATCTCCCGCGATCGATGCGCGACCGAAGTCGGACGCAAGGACCATCCCTCCGTCCCGACCTGCGCCCCGAAGAGCGCCGCGCGGAGGAGCCGTCAAGGATGGCCGCAGGCCACCGCGCAGCGGCGCGCCAGCGTCCT
>JADGAL010000023.1 GCA_015232025.1 Alphaproteobacteria bacterium | reverse complement strand
AGGCGCGTCTTGCCGGTGCCGCCGGGGCCGGTGTAGAGGCGGATCGCCACCCGCTGGTCGGTCTCGCACCACGCCGCGATGTCGGCCAGCACCGGCTCGCGGCCGATCAGCGGCACCAGTTCGGCCTCGGCGCGCAGCATGGCGGCGGGGCCGTCGGGGGTGGGCGCCATCTCGGGCGGTCGCAGCACCGACGCGCAAACCTCGGCCAAGGCGGCGCGGCGGAGCGGATCATATTGGGCGGCCAGCAGTTCTTCCATCCGGTCCAGCCGCTTCAGCACGTTACCGCGCCATGCGCCGGTCGCCTGCTCGATGGCTTGGCGGTTGTCGAGAATGCCGTCATAGACCGCCGTCAGCATCTCGGTCAGCAGCGGGCCGTCCTCGTCCGAGTGCGGGCGCTGGCGCAGCACGTCGGCGGCGATGGTCGCGGCGTCGAGGCGGAGGTCGGTCAGCTTGCGCCAGGGCAGGCCGTAGGCTTTGACCCGCGCCTCGGCGTCGTCGAGCAAGGCGGTGAGGCGGTGTCGCTCGATGCCGCGCGCCTCGAACTTCCGATAGCGGTCCTCCAAGGCGGAGACGGCATGGCGGATGGGCGATTGCAGCCAGTCGATCGCCGGCGCGCCGAGTTCGGCCAAGGCGCCGGGCACGTCTCCGAAGAGCGCGTGAACGGCCGCTTTGGCGAGTGGCTGAAGAAGGTCCATCCCGGCTCCACCTCTGGTCGAGGGGAGTTTAGGATGGCGTCATGGGCGGTGCAAGAGTTCGCGCGATAGGATCAGCGCGGTTGGATGGCCTCGGCGACTCTGGCGGCGATCAGGGAAGCGATCATGCGACTGTTTACTTCGATCCGACTTTTCAGTTCGGTCAGGTCGAGTGCTTCGGCGAATGCCGCGATGGGTGGGGAGTCGGCCATTTTCGCGATGTCGTTCAAGATTTCCCTCCCACAGCGCGCAATCAGGGAGACGACTGCAGCATCTTCGCGAGCGCAAACCCCAAAGCCATGATCCCGGCATTGATGCCCAGCACTGCGCTCACGATTTGCCAGATATTGGGCGTTCTGGCGGACAGTTCGCCGAGCCTTCCACGAAGTTCGGCGATGGATTCGCCCTGACGTTTCAGGTCCGCCCGCGTCTCCTTTTGCTCGGCCAGGATCGCTTCCAGCGTCGGCTCGATTCGCCGGAGAATGACGAGCGTCTCGTCGGGTGGCAGTTTGGGCGCGGTGCTCATCGGCACAGAGTAATCCCAGAACGGGCCGGACGCCAGTGGCCGAGATCGGGCCGGGCGGAGGCCACCACCCCCGCCCGACTCGTCGACCGACCTCCGGTCAGGTCATGTTGATGATGACCGTCTTCTTGTGCGTGAAGTGCTCCAGCATCGCCTCCAGCGAGGCTTCCTTGCCCAGGCCCGAGTTCTTGACGCCGCCATAGGACAGGGTCGCCTGGACCACCAGGTTCTGGTTGACCTGGACGAAGCCGGCCTCCAGGCGCCTTGTGGCGTCCATGGCGGTTTTCAGGTCGCGGGTCCAGATGGTGGCGGCCAGGCCGTATTCGCTGTCATTGGCGCGGGCGATCACCTCCTCGTAGTCGGTGAAGCGGAAGATGCAGGCCACCGGGCCGAAGATCTCTTCCTTGGCGGGCGGGCTGTCGGGGTGGATCTCGGTGAAGATCACCGGCTGGACGAACAGGCCCTTGTTCAGCGCCGGGTCGGTGGGCAGGGCCGAGCAGACATGGGCCTTGGCGCCCTTGGTCTCCTGGCCCAGGCGGATGTAGCGGCCGACCTTCTCGAACTGGTCGGGCGAGATGATGGTGCCGATGTCGGTGGTCTCGTCCAGCGGGTCGCCCATCTTCATGGCGTCGACCTTGGCCTTCAGGCGGCTCACGAACTCGTCGTGGATGCTGTCATGGACATAGATGCGCGACGAGGCGGTGCAGCTTTGGCCCTGGCGGGTGAAGCGCATGCCGGTGATGGCGCCGCCCACCGCGCGCTCGAGGTCGGCGTCGCCCATCACGATCATCGGGCTTTTGCCGCCCAGTTCCAGCGTCACCGGGATCAGCTTCTCGGCGGCGGCCTTGTAGACGATCTTGCCGGTCTCGACCGAGCCGGTGAAGGTCACCTTGCCGACCTTGGGATGGGCGACCAGCGGCGCGCCGCAGGCCGGGCCGTCGCCCGACAGGATGTTGACCACGCCGGGCGGCAGCACCTGCTGCATCAGTTGCACGACGCGCAGGGCGGTCAGCGGCGCTTCCTCGGCCGATTTCACGACGATGGAATTGCCGGCGACCACCGCCGGGGCGATCTTCATCGCCATCAACAGCAGCGGCACGTTCCAGGGGATGATGGCGCCGACCACGCCGATCGGCTCGCGCAAGGTCATGGTCAGCATGTCGGGGTTGAAGGGGATGGTCTCGCCCTTCAGTTCCGAGCCCAGCCCGCCGAAGAAGATGAACATGTCGGCCAGCACCGAGGCCTCGACGCGGCTTTCGGTGCGCAGCGCCTTGCCGGTCTCCAGGGCGACCAGACGGCCCAGTTCCTCGACATGGTCGTTGAGCAGGCGGCCGCATTCGGCGATCAGCTTGCCGCGCTGGCGAGCCGGCACCTTGGCCCATTCCTTCTGCGCCCGGGCGGCGGCGGCCACCGCGATGTCGACATCGGCGGCGCCCCCCTCGGCGGCTTGGCCGATCACCGCGCCGGTCGCCGGATTGACCACGTCGAACATCCGGCCCGAGGCCGGCGCGGTCATCTTGCCGTCGATCACGTGATGGCCCGAGACCTCGCGCGCCAGGGCGAAGGGGTCGGTGTTGGGCTGGATGCGGCTGCTCATTTTGTTAATTCCTCCCGGTGGTTGGGGCAATGTCTTCTAAAGCTTGTCGAAGGTGTCGCGCAGCACGTTCTTCTGCACCTTGCCCATGCTGTTGCGAGGCAGTTCGGGCAGGAACTTGACGTGCTTGGGCACCTTGTAATTGGCGATGCGGGTCTTGACGTGGGCGATGATGTCGTCCTCGCCCAGGGTGGCGCCGGGCTGGCGCACCACGATGGCGGCGGCGGCCTCGCCGAAATCGGGATGGGGGATGCCGATCACCGCCGATTCCAGCACGCCCTCGATGCGGTCGATGACGCCCTCGATCTCCTTGGGATAGACGTTGAAGCCGCCCGAGATGATCAGGTCCTTGGCGCGTCCGACGATGTGGACATAGCCGCGCGCGTCGATCTTGCCGACATCGCCGGTGCGGAACCAGCCGTCCTGGGTGAATTCCTCGGCCGTCTTCTCGGGAAGACCCCAGTAGCCCTTGAAAACATTGGGTCCGCGCATCTGGATCACGCCGACCTCGTCGGTGCCCAGCACGGTGTCGGCATCGTCTCCGATGCGCACCTCGATGCCGGGAAGCGGGAAGCCGACGGTGCCGGCGCGACGTTCGCCGTCCAGCGGGTTCGAGGTGATCATGCCGGTCTCGGTCATGCCGTAGCGTTCCAGGATGGCCATGCCGGTGCGCTCTTCGAACGCCTTGTGGGTCTCCTCCAGCAGCGGCGCCGAGCCCGACACGAACAGCCGCATGGCGCCGCATTGCGCCCGCCCGAATTCCGGCGTGGCGAGCAGGCGGGTGTAGAAGGTCGGCACGCCCATCATCACCGTGGCGCGCGGCAGCAGGGCCAGCACGCGGGCCGCGTCGAATTTGGGCAGCCACAGCATCTTGGCGCCCGAGAACAGGGCGCAGTGGCAGGCGACGAACAGCCCGTGGGTGTGGAAGACGGGCAGGGCGTGCAGCAGGACGTCGGTCTCGCGGAAGCCCCAATAATCGACCAGGGCCAGCGCGTTGGAGGACAGGTTGCGCTGGGTCATCACGGCGCCCTTCGGCTTGCCGGTGGTGCCCGAGGTGTAAAGGATGCCCGCGTCGTCGTCGGGGCCGCATTCGACCGGCGCGAAATCGGCGGCCATTTGGGCGGCGCGCGCGGTGAAGGTGCCGCGCCCCTGGCCGTCGAGGGTCAGCGTGTGGGAGACGCCGTTGCGCGCCGCGAGGTCTTGGCATTCCGCCTCGGTCTCGGGGCGGCAGATGAACAGGCCGGGGCGCGCGTTGCCAAGCAGGAAGTCGATCTCGTCCTGCCGATAGGCGGTGTTCATCGGCAGATAGACCAGCCCGGCGCGATTGCAGGCCAGATAGACCAGCAGCGCCTCGGGCGATTTTTCGACCTGCACGGCGACGCGGTCGCCCTTGCCCAGGCCAAGCGACTCCATCAGGCGGGCGTAACGCGCCGTGGTCGCGTCGATGTCCGCCCAGGTCCAGTCGGCGCCGCCATCCGCCTCGATCAGCACCCGGTCGGGGCGCGCGGCGAGACGGTCGGCGATCAGGGCGAAGACGGACTGGTTCATGGCGGCTCCCCACGTGGTTTACGTTTACGTTAACGCGAGCCGGAGCGAGAGTCGATGGGCTCGGCGCCAGGGACGGGTTACCCCCTATGGGGTGGCTGATTCACGCTGGTTTTTCAAGCGGGAAACGCTACCATCTCAACCAAGCGGGTGGCGAAGACCACCCCAAGGGAAACCGGATCAAGGAGACGGCGTCCATGACCTTCCTGCGCAGCTTCGTTCCCGCCCTAAGCCTCGCCGCCCTGCTCGCCCAGCCGGTGGCCGCCGAGACCCTCAAGGCCTCGCACCAGTTTCCCGGCGGCAAGGGCGACGTCCGTGACGAGATGGTCCAGTTGATCGCCCGCGAGGTCGCGGCGGCCAATGTGGGGCTGGATATCCGCGTCTATCCCGGCGCCTCGCTGTTCAAGCCCAAGGACCAGTGGAACGCCATGGTCAAGGGGCAACTCGACATCACGTCGTTTCCGCTCGACTACGCCAACGGCCAGCATCCGCAGTTCTCGTCGACGCTGATGCCCGGTCTGGTCAAAAGCCACGAGCACGCCAAGCGGCTGAACGCCTCGCCCTTCATGAAGGACATCAAGAAGATCATGGACGACGCCGGGGTCGTCGTGCTGGCCGACGCTTGGCTGGCCGGCGCGTTCGGCGCCAAGGACAAATGCATTCGGACGCCCGAGGATGTCAAAGGGCTGAAGTTCCGCTCGGCCGGCCGCGCCTTCGAGGAGATGTGGGCGGGGGCGGGGGCGTCGCTGGTCTCGATGCCCTCGAACGAGGTCTACACCGCCTTGCAGACCGGGGTGGTCGACGCCACCGACACCTCGACCGGCAGCTTCGTCTCGTTCCGCCTGTACGAGCGGTTGAAGTGCCTGACCGCTCCCGGCGAGAACGCGTTGTGGTTCATGTACGAGCCGGTGCTGATGTCGAAGCGTTCGTTCAACGCCCTCGACGAGAAGCAGAAGAAGGCGCTGATGGACGCCGGCAAGAAGGCCGAGGACTATTTCTTCACCGCCTCGAAGGAGCTTGACCAGAAGGTGGTCGACGAGTTCAAGAAGAACAACGTCGAGGTCATCACGCTGAACGCCGAGCAGTTCGCGAAGTGGCGCGAAGTGGCCAAGAACACCTCGTACAAGAACTTCGCCAGCGAGGTTCCGGGCGGGAAGGAACTGATCGAAAAGGCCCTGGCGGTCGAGTGACGTCCGGTGGACGGCTTCATCCGACTTGTGGCGACCCTGTCCAGGGTCGCCGGGGTGGCGGCGGCGGGCATGATCGTGCTTTCGGTCGTCGTGGTCTGCCAGATGGTCTTCGCGCGCTATGTGCTGGGGCAATCGACGGTTTGGCAGACGCCGCTGGTCACCTACATGCTGGTGGCATCGACCTTCCTGGGCAGCCCCTACGTCCTGCTGCTCAAGGGGCACGTCAACGTCGACTTGGTGCCGATCTATCTGGGCCATCGCGGCCGGGTGACGCTGGCCCTGTTCGCCTCGGCGGTGTCGTTCGCGTTCTGCGCGGTGGTGCTGTGGAAGGGGTTGGGCTTCTGGTACGAGGCGTGGGAGGCGGGCTGGACGGCCGCCAGCGCTTGGCGCCTGCCGCTGTGGATTCCCTACCTGTCGCTGCCGCTGGGCATGGCGCTGTTGTGCCTGCAATATCTGGCCGACGTGCTGTCGGTGCTGAGCGGGCGTGACATGCCGTTCGGGCTGAAGCCGGAGGATCGCGCATGAGCCCGTTGATCATCGGCCTGCTGGTCGCCTTCGCGACCACCGCGCTGCTGCTGCTGGGCGTGCCGGTGACCTTCGCGCTGGGGGCGGTGGCGGTGGCGTTCATGGTCGTCTTCGACGGCTGGCGTTCGCTGTCGCTGGTGCCCGAGAACCTGCTGTCGGGTCTGGACGACTTCACGCTGGTGTCGATCCCGATGTTCGTGCTGATGGGCGCCGCCGTGGCCTCGTCGCGGGCCGGCGGCGACCTTTACGAGGCGCTGGAGCGTTGGCTGCACCGGCTGCCCGGCAGTCTGGTCATTTCCAATCTGGGAGCCGCCGCGCTGTTCGCCGCGTTGACCGGATCGTCGCCGGCCACCTGCGCGGCGATCGGCAAGATGGGCATTCCCGAGATGCGGCGGCGCGGCTATCCCGCCGACCTCGCCACCGGGGCGATCGCGGCGGGCGGCACGCTGGGCATCCTGATCCCGCCCTCGATCACGCTGATCCTTTACGGGGTCGCCACCGAAACCTCGATCGGCCGCCTGTTCCTGGCCGGCGTGATTCCCGGACTGATGCTGACCGGGTTGTTCATGGCGTGGTCGCTGTACGTCTGCTGGCGCGACGGTCTGGGCCGGCGCACCGCCGTGCCGGGCGGCTACACCTGGCGGCAGAAGTTCGAGGCCCTGCCGCGGGTGGTGCCCTTCATCCTGGTGATCGTCGGCGTGATCTGGGCGCTGTACGGCGGCATCGCGACGCCCTCCGAGGCGGCCGGCATCGGCGCCGCCCTGTGCCTGGTGATGGCGATCGGCATCTACCGCATCTGGGACCCGGCGACGCTGTGGCAAATCCTGCGCGACACCACGCGGGAGTCGGTGATGATCATGATGATCATCGCCACCTCGATCCTGTTCGGCTACATGCTGTCCAGCCTTTACGTCACCCAATCGGTCGCCGAGTTGATGGGCGGGCTGGACGTGAATCGCTGGGTCTTGATGGCGTGGATCAACGTCTTCCTGCTGGTCGCCGGCTGCTTCCTGCCGCCGGCCGCGATCATCCTGATGACGGCGCCGATCCTGATGCCGATCGTCGCCCAAGCTGGTTTCGACCCGGTGTGGTTCGGCGTGATCCTGACCATCAACATGGAACTGGGCTTGATCACGCCGCCGGTTGGGCTCAACCTCTACGTCATCAACGGCATCGCGCCGGACGTGCGCCTGCCGGTGATCCTGCGGGGCGCGTTCCCCTTCATGCTTTGCATGGTGCTGGCCATCGTGCTGTTGAGCCTGTTTCCGGGCATCGCCACGTGGCTGCCCGACACCTTGATGGGAGCCACACGCTGATGCGCGAGCGATCGCTGAAGGTTTTGGGGCCGTTCGGGTTCCGGCGCCTGGGCTATATCGAGTGGGGGCCGCGCGACGGCCGCGCGGTGGTCTGCGCCCACGGGTTGACCCGTCAGGCGCATGATTTCGACGCCCTGGCGGCGACCTTGGCGCCACGCCGCCGGGTCGCCTGTCCCGACATGGCGGGGCGCGGCCGCAGCGATTGGCTGCCCGCCGCCGAGCATTACGCCATGCCGCTTTATCTGTCGGACTGCGCCGCCTTGCTGGCCCGGCTCGACGTCGAGGAGGTGGATTGGGTCGGCACCTCGATGGGCGGCATCTTAGGCATGCTGCTGGCCGCCCAGCCCAACACGCCGATCCGGCGGCTGGTGCTGAACGACGTCGGCGCCTTGATCCCCAAAGCGGCGCTGGAGCGGATCGGCGCCTATGTCGGCCGCGCCCCCGACTTCGCCGGCCCGGCCGAGGCCGAGGCCTATCTGCGCCAGGTCAGCGCCGGTTTCGGCGCCTTGTCCGACGAGGATTGGCGGGCGATGACCGGCCACAGCCTGCGTCCGGCCGAGAACGGCCGGCTGGCCTTCCACTACGATCCGAAGATCGGCGACGCGTTCCGGCAGGGACTGACCGGCGACGTGGACCTATGGCCGGTGTGGGACGCCGTCCGCTGCCCGGTGCTGGTGCTGCGCGGCGAAACCTCGGACCTGCTGACGGCCGAGACGGTCGAGGCGATGAAGGGCAGGGGGCCTGCTTGCGAGGCGGTCACGATCCCGTCGTGTGGACACGCCCCCGCGCTGATGGACGAAGCCCAGATCCGGCTGGTGGCCGACTGGCTGGGCTGATCAGCGGGTGGTCGGCGCGTCGTCCGAGAAGCGGCCGATATTGCCGATGAGCTGTTCGAGCAGGCCCAACTCCTTGCCCGCCGAGGGGGTCTCGCGCGTCACCACCTGAATCTCGCGGGCGTCCTTCTCGTCGAGCATGCGCACGCCCTTGACGGTGCCTTTGGCGTCGAAATCGACCGCGACCACCTTGCGTTCCAGCACGGTGGGCTCGAAAAAGGCGAAGGTCTCGGTTTTCGAGCTGATGTAGAACCAGGTCTCGTCGCCGAACACCGAGGTGCTGGACGGGGTGCCGAGCACGCTGGAGACATCCTCGCGGGTCGATCGCCCCGGCTTCACGGCCGACAGGCGGTCCTGAGTGGGAAGATTTCCGCGGGTGTCGACGATGGGGGCGCAGCCGGTCAGCAGGAACGCGGCCAGACCGCCGACGATCATGACTCGCTCGAAAATTCTCAGCCTCCCACGTCTTCATAAGCCCCAGGCCGCGCCCGGCCTTCGTCATTGACGGGGAGGCGGCGGCGGCCCGATAGTGGCTCTGCGGGTTCTTCCTTGTCAACGATCCTGGGGATGCATGCCGATCGGCCGCTTTTTCCGCCGCCGCCCACCCGAAGAGGAGGCGGCGCGCGCGCTCTATGAAACCGTCGTCACCCAGGCGCGGCGGCCGGAATTCTATATGGCGGGCGGCGTCGCCGACACGATCGACGGCCGCTTCGACATGGTGGCGCTGCACGCTTGGCTGACCCTCGCCCGTCTGCGGAGCGAAGGCGCGACGGCGGCGGCCTTGTCGCAGGCGTTCTATGACCTCATGTTCGCCGACATGGACCAGAATCTACGCGAAATGGGCGTTGGCGACCTGGGCGTCGGCAAACGGGTGATGAAGATGGCCGAGGCGCTGAATGGCCGGGTGGCGGCCTATGACCAGGGGCTCGCCGATTCGGGTGACGCGCTGGTCGACGCGTTGCGCCGCAATCTCTATCGCAAATCCGCGCCCAGCGACGGGCAGGTCGCCTCGATGGCCGCGCATGTCAGGCGCCAGTCGGCCCACCTCGCCGGCCAATCGGCCGAGGAACTGCTGGCCGGACGGATCGACTTCGCGCCGCCCGAGGAGTTCGTTCAATGATCGCGGAGCCGGAGTTCTCGCGCCCGGTGCGCGTGGGCTCCTTGCCGCCGGGTGGCCGGACATACGCGATCGAGGCGAAGCCCGACGAGCGCGCCGCGCTGGCCAAGCGCTTCGATCTGATCGGTCTCGATTCGCTCAAGGCCACGCTGCGCCTGCGGCCGGTCGGTCGGCAGGTGCGGCTCGAAGGCGATCTTTCGGCCAATGTCACGCAGCGTTGCGTGGTGACTCTCGAGCCGATCGAAGCCACCGTGGAGGAGCGCTTCGAAATGTGCTATGCCGAAGGGGAAGGTGACGAGGACGAGCGTTTTTCGGAACGCGACATCGTCGTCGAGTACGAGGGCGAGGACGTTCCCGATCCCATCGTCGGCGGCATGATCGACATCGGCGAGGCGGTGGCCGAGCATCTGGCTTTGGCGCTCGACCCCTTTCCCCGCAAGCCGGAAGCCCGGTTCACGGGCGTCGAAGAGGAGGGGGAAGAACGGTCGCCCTTCGCCGTCTTGAAGGGCCTTGAGCGGAAATCCGACTGAAATCGGCTTCCCGCTTGCCCGCCACGAGTTTTTTCGTTAGAAAAGCTGCCTTTCCGCCCGAGCACCCGAAAACGAGAGTAGCGAAATGGCCGTTCCCAAGAAGAAGACCTCGAAATCCCGCCGCAACATGCGCCGGTCGCACCACGCCTTGACCCCGGCGGCACATTCCGAGTGCCCGAATTGCGGCGAGTTGAAGCGCCCGCATCACATCTGCCCCTCTTGTGGTCATTACGACGGCCGCGAGGTCATCGCCGAGGTCTCCGCGACGGCCTGACGCGGCACCCGCCCATGACCGCAGGCGTCATCCTTTCGCTGGATGCAATGGGCGGCGACCACGCTCCCGACGTGGTCGTCGAGGGCCTGCGGATCGCCCATGAGCGATTCCCGGATGTCCAGTTCCTCCTGTTCGGCGATGGCGAGCGTCTGACGCCACTGCTTGAAAAGGCGGGACCGGCGGCGGCGATGTGTTCGATCCGCCATACCGACCAGGCGGTGACCAACGAGGCGAAGCCCAGCCAGGTGCTGCGCACCGGCCGCCAGACCAGCATGTGGCTCGCCGCCGAGTCGGTGGCCAAGGGCGAGGCGGCGGGCGTCGTCTCGGCCGGCAATACCGGCGCGCTGATGGCCGTGTCGAAATTCGTGCTGCGCACCCTGCCGGGCATCGACCGCCCGGCGATCGCCGGACTGTTCCCCACGGAACGCGGCGAGACGGTGATGCTCGATCTCGGCGCCAATGTCGAATGCAGCGCCAACAACCTGTTCGAATTCGCGGTGATGGGCGAGGTCTTCGCGCGCACCGTGCTGGGCGTCGAAAAGCCCAATGTCGGCATCCTGAATGTCGGCGCCGAGGATCTGAAGGGCAACGACGCGGTGCGTGGCGCCGCCAACACGCTGCGCCAAAGCGGCCTGCCGATCCGCTTCCACGGCTTCGTCGAAGGCAACGACATCGGGGCCGGAACGGTCGACGTGGTGGTCACCGACGGCTTCACCGGCAACATCGCCTTGAAGACCGCCGAGGGCACGGTGAAGCTTTACAGCCACCTGCTGCGCGACGCGTTCGGCAGCTCGATCATGGCCAAGCTGGGCTACCTGCTGGCCCGCCGCTCGCTGACCAAGGTCAAGCTGCGCACCGATCCGCGCCGCTACAACGGCGCCATGTTCCTGGGCCTGAACGGCATCGCGGTGAAGAGTCACGGCGGCACCGACGCGCTGGGCTTCGCCAACGCGGTGGGGGTGGCGATCGAACTGATCAGCCAGGGCTTCAACGAGCGGATCAAGGAAGAGTTGGGCCGGCTCAGCCGCCCCGAGCAGCCGCAGGCGGCAAACGGATGATTTGGAGCGGGAACGATCCAGCCGCCATTGCGGCGGCGCGCCCGGCGAGGGGCGAAAAAACCGATCAGCCTCGTTCGAGGCTGACATGATTCTTTATCGGTCGCAGATCGAGGGCGTCGGCTCCTATCTCCCGGATCGTGTGCTCGACAACGCCGAACTGGCGCGCATGGTCGATACCTCGGACGAATGGATTCTCGAACGCACCGGCATCCATCGCCGCCACATCGCGGCCGAGGGCCAGTTCACCTCGGACCTCGCCACGCGGGCGGGCGAGCGGGCGCTTGCCGCCGCCGGCATGACGGGTGGAGACCTGGACCTGATCGTCTTGGCGACCGCCACTCCGGATCATACCTTCCCGGCGACCGCCACCAAGGTGCAGGCGCGTTTGGGGATGACCCGCGGCGCCGCGTTGGACGTGCAGGCGGTGTGCTCGGGCTTCATTTACGCGCTGTCGATCGCCGACAACTTCCTGCGGCTGGGACAGGCGCGCACCGCGCTGGTGATCGGCGCCGAGACGTTCTCGCGCATTCTCGACTGGAACGACCGCACCACCTGCGTGCTGTTCGGCGACGGCGCCGGCGCCGTGGCGTTGCGCGCCGTTCCCGTGACCGGCAAGCCGGACGAGCGCGGCATCCTGTCCACCCATCTGCACTCCGACGGGCGTCACCACGACATGCTTTATGTCGATGGCGGTCCTTCGACCACCCGCACCACCGGCTTCCTGCGCATGATGGGACGCGAGGTGTTCCGCCACGCGGTCGCCAATCTCGCCCAGGTGGTGGACGAGGCGATGAGCGCCAACGGCATGCGGGCCAGCGATCTCGACTGGCTGGTGCCGCATCAGGCCAATCGCCGCATCATCGACGGCACGGCGCGCAAGCTGGGTCTCGACACGGCCAAGGTGATCGTTACGGTGGGCGAACACGCCAACACCTCGGCCGCCTCGATCCCGCTGGCGCTTGCCCAGGGGGTCGGCGACGGCCGGATCCGCAAGGGCCAGCTCGTGCTGCTCGAAGCGATGGGCGGCGGCTTCACCTGGGGCGCCGGCTTGGTCCGGATGTAAGCCCCATGCCTTGCCCTTGATGGCAAGGCGCCTACGCATCCCTTTGATATTGACGGATTTCTCGCAAGACGCTACGGTTTGTCCGTTGCAAGGGCCGAAAGGGTGGCGGCATGTCGGGCAAGACGATCACACGCGCACAGCTCAGCGAGGCGGTCTACCAGGAGGTGGGACTGTCGCGCAACGAGTCGGCCGACCTTCTGGAATCGGTGTTGAAGGAAATCGCCGAGGCGCTGGCGCGCGGCGAATCGGTCAAGATCTCCTCGTTCGGCAGCTTCTCGGTGCGCGCCAAGGGGCAGCGGGTCGGCCGCAATCCGAAGACCGGCGAGGAAGTGCCGATCCTGCCGCGTCGCGTCCTGGTGTTCCGCCCCTCGCAATTGCTGAAGGGCCGCATCAACGGCGAATCCGTGGATGGGCTCGTCGAAGAACTGTGACCGCGATGCGCAAATCCGAGGCGGCCTTTCGCACGATCAGCGAAGTCTCGCAGGACATCGACGTGCCGCAGCACGTCCTACGCTTCTGGGAAAGCCGCTTCACCCAGATCAAGCCGCTGAAGCGGGGCGGGGGCAGGCGCTATTACCGCCCCGAGGACTTGGCGCTGCTGCGTCGAATTCGCGACCTGCTTTACCGCGAGGGCTATACGATCAAAGGGGTCCAAAAGTTGTTGCGGGACGGCAATGGTCGCTTGGACGGTTTGCCGCCCGAGCCCGCCGCCGAGCCGGCGCCCGAAGTGCCGCCCCAGGTCGAGGCCGAGATCGAACCGGCCGTCGCGCCGCCGGTCGAAAGGGCGCGTGGCGAACTCGAACGCCTGCTTGCGGAACTGGTCGAGATGCGTGATTTATTGAACCAGGCGGTGAGGTGACGGTTGCCTTCGTAGGCGGCCGTGGCTATATTGCCGCCTCTCCGACGGGCAGTAGCGCAGCTTGGTAGCGCATCAGTCTGGGGGACTGGGGGTCGTCGGTTCGAATCCGGCCTGCCCGACCAACGTCGAGGAATGGGGCCGTGGGCTGACGCTCACGGCCCCTTTTTCTTGGGAGCATCGGGTGGGGCGTCTGTTCGTGTCGCTGACTCCGCATGGCTTCGGCCATGTGGCGATGACCGGCCCGGTGCTGGCCGAGTTGCGCCGCTTGGCGCCCGAGTTGGACGTGACGGTGCAATCGGCGGCGCCCCTTCGCTTGCTGGAGGGACGGCTGCCGGCGCCGTTCACGCTGATCCCCGACACGCCGGATTTCGGCATGCGCATGCGCTCGGCCACCGAGGTCGATCCGCGGGCCACCTTCCGCGACTACGCCAGCCTGCACGAGCGGCTCGATTCGGTGATCGACGCCGAGGCGGCGCGCATCGCGGCGAGCGGCGCCGACCTTGTGCTGTCCAACATTTCCTATGTGGCGCTGGCGGCGGCCGAACGCGTCGGCGTGCCGGGCATCGGACTGTGCTGCCTGAACTGGGCCGACATTTTCGTCTCGTGCTGCGGCCAGATGCCGGGCGCCGGGCGCATCCACGCCGAAATGCTGGACTGCTACGCCCGAATGCGGCTGATGCTGAAGCCACGCCCCACCATGCCGATGCCCGATCTGCCCAACGGCCGCGAAATCGGCCCGATGGCCCGGCGAGGGCGGGACCTGAGCGCCGAACTGCGTTCGTGGTTGGGGCTGGCCGATGGCGTTCGGCTGGGTCTCGTCGCGTTTGGCGGGGTGGAGATTTCGCTGCCGATGGACCGCTGGGCGCGCCTGCCTGGCTGGCACTGGATCATCGCCGGAATGGCCACGCCATCGGATCGGACGGATATGACGCCTTTCGAAGGGCTTGGCCACGCCTTCACCGACGTGCTGGCCAGTTGCGACGTGGTGATCGGCAAGCCCGGCTACGGGACCTTCGGCGAGGTGGCGGTCAACGGCCGGCCGATGCTGTCGCTGCCGCGCGACGACTGGCCCGAGACGCCCCATCTCGCCAAATGGCTTTCCTCGGAGGGGCGGCTGTTGTTCATTCGGCCCGATGCGCCGCTGGGCGATGGCCTGGAACGCCACCTACAAACGTTGTTGGCGCTTCCCGAGAAGCCATGGGTCGAGCCGACCGGGGCGGGCGAGGCGGCTCGCGCCATCCTGGAGCACATGCCTTCGGGCGTAGTTGGGGCTGGGCGGAAATCGTGACGCGGGGGCATCGAAAACCGACCTGGACACCCCATATTGGAGTCGCGAACGGACGTCACTGGATGACTCCCCTCTCGTCTCCTTTTCAGCAAACCTGTCAATCTCGGGGTGGATCGCTTTGATCCACCCCACTTTTTTGCCGAGGACGAAATGGGCGCCGTATCGATCCACATCACCTTTCCGTCGCGCGACGAAGCGCTGGCCGTCGGCCGCCGGTTGCTCGAGGACCGCCTGGTCGCTTGCGTCAACATCATCGGCGACGCCCAGTCGCTCTATTGGTGGAACGACCAAATTGAGGAATCGGCCGAGGTCGTGATGCTGGCCAAGACGCGCGACGATCTGGTTCCCGACTTGGTCGGGCGCGTTCGCGCGTTGCACAGCTACGCCTGCCCCTGCGTGGTCGCCACGCCGATCGTGGGCGGCAATTCCGCCTATATCGATTGGATCGACCGGGAAACGCGCCGGCCAGGATGAGACTCAGCGGGGCAGTCGAACCATCGCCACCGCCTGCGCGGCGATGCCTTCGCGGCGGCCGGTGAAGCCCATCCCTTCTGTGGTGGTGGCCTTGACGCCGACGCGGCCGCTTGACACGCCCAGCATGGCGGCCAAGCCGTCCGCCATTTCGGCGCGCCATGGCCCGATCCGCGGCGCCTCGCAGATCACGGTCAGATCGATATTGACCACCTGACCGCTCAGCCCCTCGATCAGACGGCGGGCGTGCTCGACGAACAGGCGCGACGGGGCGCCGCGCCAGCGCGGGTCCGAGGGCGGGAAGTGGAGGCCGATATCGCCGGCCGCGATGGCGCCGAGCAGCGCGTCGGTCACCGCGTGCAGCGCCACGTCGGCGTCGGAATGACCTTCCAGGCCGCACTCGTGCGGAATCGCCACGCCGCACAGCGTCACCGCCGTTCCCGGAGCGAAACGGTGGGCGTCGAAGCCGTTGCCGATTCGCGTCTCGCCGGGGCCTTGGAACAGGCGGGCGGCGCGTTCAAGGTCCAGGGCGGTGGTGATCTTGACGTTGTCCTCGCCGCCCGGCACCAGGGCCACGGCCAAGCCGGCGCTTTCCAGCACGGCGGCGTCGTCGGTTAGCGCGCGACCGGCCGCCGCCCGGTGGGCGGCCAGAATCTCGGCGAAGCGAAAGCCTTGCGGAGTCTGGGCGCGCCACAATCCGGCGCGCTCGACGGTGCCGGCCACCAGCCCATCGGCGCCGCGTTTCAAGGTGTCGGCGACGGGCAGGGCGGGGACGGCCCCCGGATGATCCTTCAAAGCGGCGATCACCCGACCGATCAGGTCGGCATCGACGAAGGGGCGGGCGCCGTCGTGGATCAGCACCAGATCGGGCGCCGCGGGGCCGGCCAGGCTTTCCAGTCCCAGCCGCACCGAATCCTGCCGCTCGGCGCCGCCGGGCACCGGCGGCCCCAGGTCCAGCCCGGCCGCCGCGAGGTCGTAAAGCCCCTGGTCGTCGGGATGGATGACGGCGCGCACCAGCGAAATTCGCGGATCGGCGCGGAACAGGCCCAGGCTGTGCCGCAGCACCGGCCGTCCGCCCAGATCGCGATACTGCTTGGGCAGATCGCCCCCGAACCGCCGGCCACGACCCGCCGCCACCACCAGAACCGCGCATCGGGCCATCGCCGCCTCCATCCCAAAGCCTTACCCGACCTTAAGCCGCGCGCCGCCCCCGCGACAAGACCGCACGCGGCTTGCGCGTCGAGGGTGGGGCGATGATATAGTCCGCCGATGCAGACCACCGCGCTTTGGAACCTGGCCGCACTGGCGGCGCTCTTGCCCGCCGCCCTGCTGCCCTGGCGGCGGTCGGGGGGGCGCGACGGCGCCTTCTGGTTGGTGCTGGCCCTGGCCGTGGTGGGGTCGGGCGGTTGGGCGGCGGCGCAGCTGTCCGATTCCTGGCACAGCAGCCTGGGCGTCGCCCTGTGGGTGAGCGTGGCGATCAGCGCCGCGCTGTTCGCCATTCTTTCGGCGGTCGTGCCGTTCGCGTGGCGTCTGGCGCCGCTGCTGCTGCCCTATCTCGCCGCGCTGGGCGTGCTGGCGGCGATCTTGAAGGGCGCCGAGTTGCGGCCGCTTGGCGCCGGAGCGCCGGCCGCATGGCTGCAGCTGCATATCCTGATGTCGGTGCTGACCTACGCCCTGGCGACCATCGGCGCCGTGGCGGCGCTCGCCGCGTTCTTGCAGGAGCGGGCGCTCAAGGCCAAGCGGCCGACTCCGCTGACCCGGCTGCTGCCCTCGGTGGCCGACGCCGAATCGCTGACCGTGCGGCTGCTCGCCGCCTCCGAGGCGGTGCTCGGGCTGGGGCTGGCGACCGGCATGGCGACGCAATGGTTCGAGATCGGGCGGGCGCTGGCGATGGATCACAAGACGCTGCTGTCGCTGCTGGCCTTCGCGGTGATCGGCGGGCTGCTGCTCGCCCATCGGCTGACGGGGGTACGCGGCCGGCGCGCCGCGCGGCTGGTGCTACTGGCTTGGCTGTTGCTGACGCTCGCTTATCCGGGCGTCAAATTTGTGACACAAGTGCTGCTTGTTTAGGCAGCCGCACCGGGCGCGCCTCGAAATTCTGCTTGCATGGTGGGCGCCTGCCCAATAATTTCGCAGCCCATGACCCTCTCCATCGGACCCATCGACCTCGACAGCCCCGTCATTCTGGCGCCCATGTCGGGAGTGACCGACATGCCCTTCCGCCGCCTGGTCAAAAGCCTGGGCGTCGGGCTGGTCGTGTCCGAGATGATCGCCAGCGAGGCGATGATCCGCGCCAATCGCCAAACCATGAAGATGTCGTCGGCGTGCGCCGAGGAGCACCCGATGTCGGTGCAACTGGCCGGCTGCGAGCCCGAGCGGATGGCCGAGGCGGCCCGCCTCAACGAGGATCGCGGCGCGGCGATCATCGACATCAACATGGGTTGCCCGGTCAAGAAGGTGGTCAAGGGCGACGCCGGCTCGGCGCTGATGCGCGACGAGCCGCTGGCTTCGCGCATTCTCGAGGCCGTGGTGCGCGCCGTGCGCCTGCCGGTCACCTTGAAGATGCGGATGGGCTGGGACCACTCGTGCCTGAACGCGCCGCGACTGGCCCGCATCGCCGAGGAGTGCGGCGTCCGCATGGTCACCGTGCATGGCCGGACCCGCCAGCAGCTTTATACCGGCACCGCCGACTGGGCCTTCATCCGCTCGGTCAAGGACGCCGTATCGATTCCGGTGGTCGGCAATGGCGACGTCAACAGCGTCGACGACGCCGCCGAGATGCTGCGCCAATCGGGCGCCGACGGCGTGATGATCGGCCGCGCCACCTATGGCCGCCCGTGGTTCCCCGCGCAGGTGGCGCATTTCCTGAAGACCGGCGAGCGGCTGCCCGACCCGACCCTCGATCGCCAGTTCGAACTGCTGCGCACCCATTACGAGGACATGCTGGTTCATTACGGCACCGAGGTGGGGGCGCGCATGGCGCGCAAGCACATCGCCTGGTATTCGCGCGGACTGCCCGGCTCGGCCGAGTTCCGCGCCCGCGTCAACGCCTTGCCCGACGCGGGCCTGGTGGCGCGGGCGATCGACGAATTCTATCAACCGCTGCTCGAACGGAAGGCCGCCTGAATGGTCAAAAAGCTTGCCTTGGCCCGCAAGCCGACGGCCCCCCGCGAGGTGGACCCGGCCCTGGTGCTCAACACGCTGGCGGCGGCGGTGCTGGTTCTCGACCAGGACAACGCGGTGCGCTACGTCAACGCCTCGGCCGAGCAGCTGTTCGAATCGGGCGCCGCGCATCTGTGCACCCAGTCGCTCGACGACCTGCTGCCGATCGACAGTCCGGTGTTCTCGCTGATCGAGCAGGCGCGCTGCGACACCTCGGCGGTTTCGGAATACGGCGTCACGCTGGACACGCCGCGCACCGGCCACCGCACGGTCGGCGTCCAGGTGGCCTCGATGCTCGAGGAACACGGCTGGGTCGTCCTGTCGCTGGTCGAGCAGTCGATCGCCCTGAAGATCGGCGCCCAACTCACCCACCGCAACGCGGCGCGCTCGGTCACCGCGATGGCGGCGATCCTGGCCCATGAGGTCAAGAACCCGCTGTCGGGCATCCGCGGCGCCGCGCAGTTGCTGGAACAGAGCGCGCCCCCCGAGGACCGCCCGCTGACCCGCCTGATCTGCGACGAGGCCGACCGCATCGTCGCGCTGGTCGACCGCATGGAGGTCTTCTCGGACCAAAGGCCCTTGGAGCGCGGCGCCATCAACATCCACAGCGTGCTCGAGCATGTCCGCCGGGTCGCCCAGGCCGGCTTCGGCCGCCATGTCCGCTTCGTCGAGCAGTACGATCCCTCGCTGCCCGCCGTGTTCGGCAACCGCGACCAGTTGATCCAGGTGTTCCTCAATCTGATCAAGAACGCCGCCGAGGCGGTGCCGCAGGACGGCGGCGAGATCATCCTGTCGACCGCCTATCAGCACGGCGTCCGCCTGGCGGTGCCCGGCACCCACGAGCGGCGCCATCTGCCGCTGGTGGTCAGCGTGCTGGACAATGGCGCCGGCATCCCCGACGACGTGAAGCCCCATCTGTTCGACGCCTTCGTCACCACCAAGGCGACCGGCACCGGGCTGGGCCTCGCCCTGGTCGCCAAGATCATCGGCGACCATGGTGGCATCATCGAATTCGACAGCATGCCGCGGCGCACCGTCTTCAAGGTCATGCTGCCGATGGTCCAGAACGAGGACGCCCACTGATGTCGGTCTCCACCATCCTGATCGCCGACGACGACCGCGGCATCCGCACCGTCCTGAGCCAAGCCCTGGGCCGCGCCGGCTACGAGGTGCGGACCACCGGCAACGCCGCGACGCTGTGGCGCTGGGTTTCGGACGGCGAGGGCGATCTGGTCATCACCGACGTGGTGATGCCCGACGAGAACGGGCTGGACCTGCTTCCCCGCATCAAGAAGATCCGCCCCGATCTGCGCATCATCGTGATGAGCGCCCAGAACACCTTGCTGACCGCCGTCAAGGCGGCGCAGCGCGGCGCCTTCGAATACCTGCCCAAGCCCTTCGATCTGCGCGAGTTGGTCGCGGTGGTGCAGCGCGCCTTGTCGCTGCCGCGCAGCCAGCCCGAGCCGACCGCCCAGGACCAGGACGAGAAGCTGCCGCTGATCGGCCGCTCGCCGGCCATGCAGGAGATCTATCGCACCCTGGCGCGGCTGATGAACACCGACCTGACGGTGATGATCACCGGCGAGTCGGGGACCGGCAAGGAACTGGTGGCGCGCGCCCTGCACGATTACGGCAAGCGCCGCAACGGCCCCTTCGTCGCGATCAACATGGCGGCGATCCCGCGCGAGTTGATCGAGTCCGAGCTGTTCGGCCACGAGAAGGGCGCCTTCACCGGCGCCACCTCGCGCGCCGCCGGCCGTTTCGAGCAGGCCGAGGGCGGGACCTTGTTCCTCGACGAGATCGGCGACATGCCGCCCGAGGCCCAGACCCGGCTGCTGCGCGTCCTGCAAGAGGGCGAATACACGACGGTCGGCGGCCGCACCCCGATCCGCGCCAATATCCGCATCGTCGCGGCCACCCATCGCGACCTGACCCAGTTGATCCGCCAGGGCATGTTCCGCGAGGATTTGTTTTACCGCCTCAACGTGGTGCCGATCCGTCTGCCGCCGTTGCGCGAGCGGGTCGAGGACATCGCCGAACTGATCCGCCACTTCCTGTCGCTGGCCGCCTCGGAGGGCCTGCCGCCCAAGACCATCGACGGCACCGCGATGGACCGCCTGCGCCGCCATCGCTGGCCGGGCAATGTCCGCGAGTTGGAGAATTTGGTGCGCCGGCTGGCCGCCCTCTATTCGCAAGAGGTGATCGGCATCGACGTGATCGAGGCCGAGCTGGCCGGCGGCGTGCCGATGATGGAGCCCCAGGCGACGCCGGACGGCGAGGGGCTGTCCGCCTCGGTCGAGCGCCACCTGCGCGACTATTTCTCGGCCCATGCCGACGGGATGCCGGCCGCCGGCCTGTACGACCGCGTGCTGCGCGAGGTCGAGCGCCCGCTGATCACCCTGACCCTGGAAGCCACCCGCGGCAACCAGATCAAAGCGGCGCATGTGCTGGGGCTGAACCGCAACACGCTGCGCAAGAAGATCCGCGATCTCGACGTCCAGGTCGTGCGCGGCTTGAAATGATGGCCGCGCGATGAACGGCATCGGCGGCATCGCGTCATGGGCGCGGCGGGTCGGGCTGGCCGGAAAGCTGGCCTTGGCCCTGGCGCTTGCCTCGATCGTCTCGGGCGTCGCCACCTATGGCGCGCTGACCTCGGCGCCGCTGGGCGGGCCGGGGTCGACCGAAGTCAAGACCCTGCTGATCGTCGACGTGGTCCTGCTTTTGATGCTGGGCGCGGTGGTGGCGCGCCGCATGACCCACGTCTGGAACGAGGGGCGCAAGGGGGGCGGGGGCTCGC
>JADGAL010000239.1 GCA_015232025.1 Alphaproteobacteria bacterium | reverse complement strand
CCGGTTACCTGTTCGGCGTCGCAGCCGAATGCGCCCTCAAACATATCATGTTCGACTCGGGCATGCGGCCGAGCGGGGTCCGCCGCGATGATCCGTTCTTCGCCCATTTCGAGGAATTGAAGACGCTGCTGAGGGATACCGCGGCAGGACGGCGCGCGTCCGAACTCCTCCGCTACGCCAACGACCAGGGTTTGATGCAGCACTGGGACACCGACATGCGCTACTCGCATGGCAATGATATAGAGTCCAAGTGGATCGAAAAATGGCGAGGCCATGCCAAGGATCTCGTGGAACGGATGGACGGCTAGAGCATGAGCGTTCGATTCGACTCGAGTCTCTCGATCCTGACCGCGATCTTGTCGAGGCGCTTCGGCCCCGAGCAGGTGGCTCGCGCCGCCCTGATTCGCGATGCGAGCGGACGGCTTTCCGCGGTCATGGCCGACAGGATGGGTGCCGAGGTCCTGGGCGAGGTCGCGACGGAGATCCGGGACGAGTTGAAGACATATGCCCGGCCGGACGCCACGATCCGCGATGCCGACGCGACGGGCGCGCGACGACTGCTGGACGAGGCGGCCCAGGTTCCTCCGGTAATCGTGAACGACATGGCGATCCGTCTACTGGACCGGCGGATCGTGGGCAGCGAGTGGCTGAAGCCGCCCGCGAGGACGGCGACGGGGATTCCCCGCGTCGTGTTCGCGAGCGTGAAGGGTGGCGTCGGTCGCTCCACCGCGCTTTCGGTCGTCGCCGCCCACCTGTCGCAACGAGGACGCCGCGTCCTCGTGGTCGATTTCGACCTCGAGGCGCCGGGCCTCGGCACCATGCTGTTGAACGAAGACGCCATGCCGCCCTTCGGGACTTTGGACTATCTGGTCGAGAATGGATTGTCGGACATCGACGGTACGTTCCTGGCGGACATGTCGGGCGATTCCTTTCTCGGCTCGGAGGGAGGACGGGTGGCGGTCATCCCGGCGATTGGCAAGGCCACATTCGACAACGCGAGTGGCGCTTTATCCAAGATCGCCCGGGCGTATTTGGACAAGCCGGATGACAGCGGTTCGGTCTTGACGTTGACCGATCAGCTCCGCCAGATGATTGGCCTTTTTGAAGCGACAAGGGCCTATGACGCGGTCCTGATCGATGCCCGCGCCGGGTTGCACGAAACGACCCCGGCCGCGATATTGGGGCTCGGCGCCGACGTCTTGCTGTTCGGCACCGATCAGCCGCAGACATTTCTCGGCTATCGCCTGTTGTTTGCCGCGCTCGCCAGGTTCCCGGTCGATCCCGAGGACGATTGGCGCGAGCGCCTGAACTTCGTGCATGCCAAGGCGTCCGACGACGACGACAAACTAAAGACCGCCAGCGAACGCTTCACAAGCCTTTACAACCTGTTGATCGCCCCGGCTCGACCCGCGCACGAGGACATCGAGCCGTTGACCGCCGCCGATTTCGATGTCGAATGGACCGACGCGACGCCTCAAGACGACGAGCCGTTTTCGCCGCCGCAAATCTTGCGGGTCCTCGATGACGCCCGCTATCGCGATTTCGACCCGCTTTCGGACCGGAGGCTTTTGGAGACGGGAACGCGTGCCGCCACCTTCGCGGACCTGATCGCCTACATTGATGGGGCAGTGCCGTGAACGTCACCGATTTCGCGGTCATCCGGCGGGGCTTGGCATCGCTCGACGCTTCCGCCAACCACACGGCCAGCGGTCAGGGGCGCCCGACGGGCGAAGAAATCTTCGCTCCGGAACAGCACGCTGGCGCCCTGGATCCGAACAAGATGATCGTGCTCGGCGCGCGGGGGACGGGAAAGAGCTTCTGGGCCGGCGTTCTGGGCAATGACGACACGCGCGCGCTGGTTGCCGAAGCATATCCGCTGTTGGGGCTGGACAAGATCGCGGTTGGATTTGGATTCACGGGTCAGAACAATGACGGCTCGGTAAGCCGGGCGGCCATTGACCATCAGGTGCCAGTCGGCGAGGAAAGTTCGCTTGGCGTGTCGCTCTGGCGATGTGTGGTTTTGCGTGCCGTGAGGTCGGCCATCGATCCCGATTGGTCCCCGTCCACGATTGGCGCGATGATGCGCGACTACGCCGATCCAGAGGCGTGGGAGGCCGATTGCGCCGACGCCGACCGGCAACTGACGAGCCGCGGCGAAAGGGTGGTGGTGATCTTCGACGCGCTCGACGCCCTCGCCATCGATTGGAATCGGCTGCGCGGCCTCATGGACGCTCTGCTCGAAGTGACGTGGTCCATGCGGGGCTACGGCGCGATTCATTTGAAGCTGTTCCTGCGGCCCGACCAAATTCGCGACCTTGGCCTGCGTTTCGTCGAGCTGCCGAAACTGCTGTCCGGGGCGACCAATCTGCGGTGGAGCGGCACGGACCTATACGGAATGCTGTTCGCCAAACTCCGGATCGCCAACGACCCCGAGTTCGAAGCGGCGTTCCGACGCCTGCTGGAACAGGAAGCGATCCCTCCTCTCCCCAAAACGCTTGGGGATCTCAGGAAATGGCCGCTGGCAAACACCAGGGCGGCGCAAGCCAGGGTCTTCATGCGGCTTGCGGGATCCTATATGGGGCGCAGCAGGAAGAAGGGCAACACTTACGAGTGGCCACTCAACCATCTCGCCGACGGCCATGGCGAGGTCACTCCGCAGAGTTTTCTGACCTTGATCGTTCAAGCCGCGCGTTACGAACCGCACCCGACGGACCAAGCATTCTCGGCGGAAGGAATTCGCAACGGCCTGAGGGAGGCATCAAAAACACGGGTGGAACAGCTCGCTCTAGAATTCAAATGGATCAAGAGGGCCCTGTCTCCTTTGGCTCGCCTGCAAGTACCGTGTGTCGCTTGCGATATCACTCAGCGTTGGGAAGCGACGGGAACTATCGAGGCGATCAAGACGGCGGCGACACAGCACTTTCTTCTGCCATTCCAACCCGATTCGCCTGGGCACCCTTATGAAAAGCTTATCGAAGCCTTCATACGGATCGGTGTCTTGTCCATTCGCAAGGATACTCGATACGATATGCCCGATCTGTTCCGGGTGGCGGCAAGGCTTCTCAAGAAGGGTGGAGTCGCTCCGGCCTAAGCCCACACGATCTTCCCCGGATTCATGATCCCCTTCGGATCGAGCGCCGCCTTGACCGCGCGCATGGCGGCCATCGCGGGGCCGTGTTCGGCGTCGAGGAAGCGCATCTTGCCGTAGCCCACCCCGTGTTCGCCGGTGCAGGTGCCGTCCATGTCCAGGGCGCGGGCGACCAGGCGGTCATTGGCCTCCTCCACCAGCTTGACCTCGGCGGGGTCGGCGGGGTCGATCATGTAAAGGACGTGGAAATTGCCGTCGCCGACATGGCCGACGATGCCCGAGGGGAAGGGCAGCGCGTCGGCGTCCTTGCGGGTTTGGTCGATGCAGTCGGCCAGCGCCGAGATCGGCACGCAGACGTCGGTGGTCCACGCCTTGGCGCCGGGGCGCAGGGCCAGGCCGGCCCACAGGGCCTCGTGGCGGGCCTGCCACAGGCGGGTGCGGTCCTCGGGGCGGGTGGCCCATTGGAAGCCCAGCCCGCCCATCTCGCCGGCCAGCGTCTCGACGGTGGCGGCTTGTTCGGCGACGCCCGACGCGCTGCCGTGGAATTCGAAGAACAGGGTCGGCCGCACCGGATAATCGAGCTTCGCGTGGGCGTTGACGGCGCCCATCATCACGGCATCGAGCAACTCGATGCGGGCCACCGGCACGCCGGCCTGGATGGTGGCGATCACCGTGTCGACGGCGGCGACCAGATCGGGGAAGGCGCAGACGGCGGCCGAGACCGCCTCGGGGATGCCGTGCAGGCGCAGCGTCACTTCGGTGATGACGCCCAGCGTGCCCTCCGAGCCGACCATCAGCCGGGTCAGATCGTAGCCGGCCGCCGATTTGCGCGCCCGCCGCGCCGTGCGGATGACCTGGCCATCGGCCAGCACCACCGTCATGTTCAGCACGTTCTCGCGCATGGTGCCGTAGCGCACAGCCGAGGTGCCCGAGGCCCGCGTCGCCGCCATGCCGCCCAGCGAGGCGTCGGCACCGGGATCGACCGGGAAGAACAGCCCCGTGTCGCGCACCCACTCGTTCAACTGCTTGCGCGTCACGCCGGCCTGGACGGTGACGTCCATGTCCTGGGGCCGCACCTCGAGCACGCGGTTCATGCGCATCAGGTCGATGGTGACCCCGCCCTTGCGCGCCATCACATGGCCCTCGAGCGAGGTGCCGGTGCCGAAGGGGATCACGGGAACGCCCGAAGCGGCGCACAGGCGCACGATGGCCGCGACCTCCTCGGTGCTTTCGGCGAAGGCGACGGCGTCGGGTGGTTCGGGGGTGTGCCAGGACTCGTCGCGGCCATGCTGGTCGCGCACGGCGGTCGCGGTGCTGAAGCGCTCGCCGAGCAGGGCGCGCAACGCTTCGATCAGGCTTTGGTCCAGCGCCATCCAGGCCTCCTATCCGTCCTCTCCGGAAGGTAAGCCTTCTGCCCCGCCCCCGCCAGCTTCCGCTCGGACGAACGACGCCCGACATCGGATGGGTGTTGGATGGAACGGGAGTTCGCCATGCTCTATTGGGCCGCCGTCTTTCTGGTCATCGCCCTGGTCGCCGCGCTGTTCGGCTTCGGCGCCATCGCCTCGGCCGCCGCCGACATCGCGCAGATCCTGTTCTTCGTGTTCCTGGTGCTGTTCGTGGTGGCGCTGCTGGTCGGCCTGTTCCGCGGCCGCCGACCCAGGGTTTGATCAGGCGGCGGGCGCCCGCTCCATCACGGCGGCGAAGAAGCCGTCGGTGTGGTGGCGCGCCGGGGTCAGGCGCAGCATCGGGCCTTCCACGGGGCAGGGCGTGCCGACCGTCTCGGCCCACAAATCGGCGACCGACAGCACGCGGAAATCGGGATGGGCGGTCAGGAAGCGCTCGACCTGATCCTCGTCCTCGCGCCGGAACACCGAACAGGTGGCGTAGATCAGCCGTCCGCCCGGCTTCACCAGACGCGCCGAGCGATCCAGGATGTCGGCCTGAAGGGCGTTCAACTCGTCGAGGTCGTGGGGCGTGAGGTGCCAGCGGGCGTCGGGATTGCGCCGCCAGGTGCCCGAGCCCGAGCAAGGCGCGTCGGCCAGCACGCGGTCGAAGCTGGCGGCGTGGCGCTTGGGCCATTTGTCGCCCGGCTCGCCCAGGATGTGGTGGACGACGTTGTGGACGCCGGCCCGGCGCAGGCGGTCACGGGCGCGCTCGGCGCGGCGGGTGTGGATGTCGAGCGCCACCAGCCGGCCCTTGTTCTCCATCGCGGCGGCGATCGCCAGGGTCTTGCCGCCGGCTCCGGCGCAGTAATCGGCGACCGCGTGGCCGGGCCGCGCGCCGA
>JADGAL010000238.1 GCA_015232025.1 Alphaproteobacteria bacterium | reverse complement strand
TGGACCGAAGCGTGCGATCAAATCCGCGTCAGGCGGCAGGGGAACGCCGCGCAACCTCTGGAATTTGTCTAGCTTGCTCAGAGTCACTTCGCGCCGGGCGGCATCCTTGTCCCGGGTGACGTCGTCGTAATTGGCGCCGTCTACGAACAGGCCGACCGAATGTTCATTGCTGAGCCTGACCAGTTCGGCAAGCGAAGCCAAAACGGGCCGAGCGTCCTCCAGTCCTATGACGATGTTGGTGTCTGTCAGAAATCTGAACTTGTTCATTACTCAACAGGGCTGCATATCCTTCGTCAAGGTAACGGAACGATTGCGGTGGCACAATCCCGAACTCGTCCCGGAGGACTCGGGCGTTCACTGGCCGTTCCAGGACTTGGACTCCCTCCAGCAGGACGGCGAACCCAAACTCCATTCCATCGAAATAGGCGTCGAAGTCCGGCTGCTCGATGCAGGCGGCGGCACCGTGTTCCCGCCAGATGCGCGCGATGGGAAGGCGCAGAATGTCCTTGATCCGGGCGTAGCCGACGATCGCTTGCACGGGACTGGTCGCATAGATCAGGGCGGTCGCGCCGATCGCCGCTTCCGGGAACTTTCGGCGCAATTCGACCGTCTTGTCGCCGCTCAGGATCTTGGAGGCATAGATCGGGCGGATGCTCACGAGAACGTCCCGCTTGAAGAGCGGCAAGGTATTCATGGTGTGCGCGTCCTTTGTGCCATCGCCCCATTAGACCAGCGCGTGTAACCCGTGCCAAGGGAAATGCGAAGACGAGTCAATGCGCTAGCTAGGCGCGATGCTTGTATTTTCAACTATTCCAGTGGCTTGCGCCCCCATCCTACGGACCGTGACAGGCGGCGCGGGTCGTGCGAGAATCGGTCTCGCGGCGGTTGGGGGGAAGACGGCATGAAGCGCTTGGCATTGGCGTTGGCGGCGGTTCTGGCGCTGGCGGTGCCCGCCTTGGCGGCGCCGCCCAGGGACATGCTGGTGATGGCGTGGCGGATCGACGACATGATCGGGCTCGATCCGGCCGACGCGTTCGAGCTGACCACGCTGGAGGTGATCCCGCAAATCTATGACCGGCTGGTCGAATATGATCCGGCCGACGTGACCCGCATCCGGCCGATGCTGGCCGAATCCTGGACGGTGTCCGAGGACGGGCGGGTGTTCACCTTCACCCTGCGCGACGACGTGCGTTTTCATTCGGGCGCGTCGATGACCGCCGAGGACGTGGTGTTCTCGCTGCGCCGGGCGATCAAGGTGGCGCGCGCGCCGGCCGCGTTGCTGGGCCAGCTTGGCTGGACGCCCGCGACGGTCGATCGCATGGTGCGGGTGGGCTTCGGGCCGCGCTCGGTGGTGATCGAGACCGATCGGCCCTACGCGCCGGCCTTCGTGCTTTATCTGCTGACCGCCGACGTGGCCTCGGTGCTGGACTCGGCGCTGGTGATCGGCAATCAGGTGAATGGCGATCTGGGGCAGGCTTGGCTGAAGACCAACTCGGCCGGATCGGGGCCGTTCAAGCTGCGCCAGTGGAAGCCGGCGGAAAGCGTGCTGCTTGATCGCCACGACGAGTATTGGCGCGGCACGCCGCCGATGAAGCGGGTGGTGCTGCGCCATATTCCCGAGGCGGCGACCCAGCGGCTTTTGCTTGAGAAGGGCGACGTCGACGTGGCGCGCAATCTGACGCCCGAGCAGGCGCGCGGCCTGCGCGCCGACCCGGCGATCAAGATCGGCGCGTCGCGCAAAAGCAATGTCTGGTATCTCAGCCTCAATCAAAAGCGCGGGCCGCTGGCCAAGCCCGAGGTGCGGCAAGCGTTCCGCCACCTGATCGATTACGAGGCGATCCGCTCGACCATCCTGGAAGGCCACGCCCTGGTTCGCCAGTCCTTCCTGCCCGAGGGGTTCTTGGGCGCCATCGACGACAAGCCCTTCGCCTACGATCTCGACAAGGCCAAGGCGCTGCTCGCCAAGGCCGGCTACCCGGACGGCTTCACGGTGACCATGGACGTGCGCAACGCGGCGCCGACCACCGATCTGGCCCAGGCCATCCAGGCGGGGGCGGGGGCGGCGGGCATCCGCATCGAGATCGTGCCGGGCGACGGCAAGCAGGTATTGACCAAGTACCGCGCCCGCAACCACGACCTTTATATCGGCCAGTGGTCGGCCGATTACCAAGACCCGCACACCAACGCCGACGCCTTCGCGGCCAACGCCGACAATGGCGAGGGCGCCATCGTCAAGTCGCTGGCCTGGCGCAACGCCTGGGACATCCCCGAGATGACCAAGGCCACCAATGCCGCCCTGATCGAGCGCGAGCCCGCCAAGCGCGCCGCCGCCTATGGCGCGATCCAGCGCGCGCATCAGGCGGATTCGCCCTTCGTCCTGATGTTCCAAGAGGTCGAGGTGGTCGCCCAGCGGGCCGATCTCGACGGCATCGTCTGGGGTCCGGCGATCGAGACCAACCTGTATTGGAAGGCCGCGAAGAGGCAGCCGTGACGCGTTCCTCCCGCCTCGCCGGATGGCTGCTGTCGCTGGCGCTGACCGCGCTGGGCCTGATGCTGGTCACCTTCCTGATCGGCAGGGTGATGCCGATCGATCCGGTTCTGGCGGCGGTCGGCGACCGGGCCGGGGCCGACGTCTATGAGCGGGTGCGCGTCGAGTTGGGGCTGGATCAGCCGCTGTGGCGGCAGTTCCTGACCTATGTGGGCCAAGTGGCGCGCGGCGATCTGGGCCATTCGACGCTCACCGCGCGGCCGGTGCTGGAGGACATCGCGCGGGTCTTCCCGGCGACCCTGGAACTGGCGACTTGCGCCATGCTGATCGGCACCGCGCTGGGCATTCCGGCCGGCGTGCTGGCCGCCACGCATGGCGGGCGTTGGCCCGATCATGTGGTGCGGCTGGTCGGGCTGGCCGGCTATTCGGTGCCGATCTTCTGGCTGGGGCTGATGGCCTTGCTGCTGTTCTACGCGCGGCTCGACTGGGCGCCGGGGCCGGGGCGCGTCTCCGCCCATTTCGAGGGCGTGGTCGAGCCGGTCACCGGCTTGATCCTGATCGACGCCCTGCTGGCCGGCGAGACCGAGGTGTTCCGCGACGCGCTGGCCCATCTGGCGCTGCCGGCCATGGTGCTGGGCCTGTTCAGCATGGCCTATGTCAGCCGCATGACGCGCGGCCTGATGCTGGAGCAACTGGGCCAGGACCACATCGTCACGGCGCGCGCCAAGGGGCTGTCCGAGGCCCGCGTGGTGTGGCGCCACGCGCTGGGCAACGTGGCGGTGCCGCTGGTCACCGTGGTGGCGCTGTCCTGGGCCAATCTGCTGGAGGGCAGCGTGCTGACCGAGACGGTGTTCGCGTGGCCGGGCTTGGGGCTTTACCTCACCAATTCGCTGCTCGGCGCCGACATGAACGCGGTGTTGGGCGGCACGTTGGTGGTCGGCGCCATCTTCGTCGGGCTGAACCTGTTGTCGGACCTGTTGTATCGGCTGCTCGATCCGCGGGCGGCGGGATGAGCGCGCGGGGCTGGCTGCTGTCCGACGCGCCCACCTCGCGCTGGCAGGCGCGGGCCGGGCGCGCCTATGCCGGCTGGCTGGCGCTGTCGCGCAACCGCCTCGCCATGGTCGGGCTGGCGATCGTCGGCGGGTTGGTGGTGGTGGCGGCGCTGGCGCCGTGGCTGGCGCCCTATCCGCCCGATCTGACCGATCTTGGCGCGAGGCTGCGTCCGCCCTCGGCGGCGCATTGGCTGGGCACCGACGAGATGGGACGCGACATCCTGTCGCGGCTGTTGCACGGGGCGCGGCTGACCTTGTGGATCGTCGCGGTGGTGGCGGTGACGGCGGCGCCGGCCGGGCTGGTGATCGGCACGGTGGCGGGGCAGGCGGGGGGCTGGCTCGACACCGTCCTGATGCGGCTGACCGACGTGTTCCTGGCCTTTCCCAAGCTGATCCTGGCGCTGGCCTTCGTGGCGGCGCTGGGGCCGGGGATCGAGAACGCCGTGCTGGCCATCGCGCTGACCTCGTGGCCGCCCTATGCCCGCGTGGCCCGCGCCGAGGCGTTGACCCTGCGCCACGCCGACTACATCGCGGCGGCCCGGCTGTACGGCGCCTCGCCGGCTCGCATCGTGCTGGGGCATGTGGTGCCGATGTGCCTGCCCTCGGTGGTGGTGCGGGTGTCGCTGGACATGGCGGGGATGATCCTGGCGGCGGCCGGGCTGGGCTTTCTGGGGCTGGGCGCCCAGCCGCCGATGCCGGAATGGGGGGCGATGGTGTCGACCGGGCGGCGATTCATCCTGGAGCAATGGTGGGTGGCGGCGATGCCGGGGCTGGCGATCTTCACGGTCAGCCTGGGCTTCAACCTGCTGGGCGACGGGCTGCGCGACGTCTTGGACCCGCGCGGCCGATGACCGCGCTGCTCGACATCGAGGATCTGCGCATCGCCTGGCCCGGCCCCCACGGCCCGGTCGAGGGGGTGCGCGGCGCCACCCTGTCGATGGGCCGCGAGCGCCTGGGCGTGGTGGGCGAGTCCGGCTCGGGCAAATCCTCGATCGGGCGCGCCGTGCTGGGGCTGGTGGCGCGGCCGGGGGTGGTGACGGCCAAGCGGCTGGCCTTCGACGGCATCGATCTGCTGGGCCTGCCGCCGGCCGGCTTCCGCGCCTTGCGCGGCCGGCGCATCGGCCTGATCCTTCAAGACCCGCGCCATTCGCTCAATCCGGTGATGCGGGTGGGCGAGCAGATCGCCGAGGTGTGGCGTGGCGCCAGCCGGGCCGAGGCCCGCCGCCGCGCCATGGCGATGCTGGAGGCGGTGCGCATCGACGACCCCGAGCGGGTCTATCGGCTTTATCCGCACCAGATCTCGGGGGGAATGGGCCAGCGGGTGATGATCGCCATGATGCTGGCGCCCGAGCCCGATCTGCTTATCGCCGACGAGCCGACTTCGGCGCTCGACGCCGCCTTGCGCGCCCAGGTGCTGGGCTTGATGGACGAGTTGTGCGCGCGGCGCGGCACCGGGCTTTTGCTGATCAGCCACGATTTGCCGATGGTCGCGGGCTTCTGCGACCGGGTGGCGGTGATGTATGCCGGCCGCGTGGTCGAGACGCTGCCCGCCGCCGATCTGCCGCGCGCCGCCCATCCCTACACGCGCGGCCTGCTGGCCTGCCTGCCGCGCCCGGACTTGATCGGCGGCCCGCTGCCCACCCTGATCCGCGACCCCGCCTGGGCCGAGCCGCCATGATCCGGGTCGAGGGCCTTTCCTTGAGCCTGGGCGGCAAGCGCATCCTGGAGGACGTGTCCTTCGCGGTGCCCAAGGGCCAGTGCTTCGGACTGGTGGGCGAGTCGGGCTCGGGCAAGTCGACCGTGCTGCGCTGCCTGGCCGGCTTGCGAAAAGGGTGGTCGGGCCACGTCGCCATCGGCGGGCCGTGCCAGATGGTCTTCCAAGACGCGCTCGGCGCGCTGCATCCGCGCCACACCGTCGATCGCGCCCT
>JADGAL010000237.1 GCA_015232025.1 Alphaproteobacteria bacterium | reverse complement strand
CAGATCGGTGGTCTGGGCGGCCGTTTCGCCGTGCCAACCGATCATCAGGCGGTCGCGGCCCACCTGCTGGGTGATCTGGTTGCGCAGCCGGGTCTGGAAGTCGGGGAACTTCGCCCAGGCGTCGAGTTGCTCGTAGCGGACGAAGGTGTCGAAATTGGTCTGGACGCAGGCGTAGCCCTGATTATCGAACGCGGCCACGTTGCGGGGGGTGCGGTCGGCGGTAGTCGTGTTGGTGCGCCCGGCGACCGGCGAGCCGATGCCCAGGCCGAGCTTTTCGCCCGTCTGCTGGCCAACCGGCTGGATGTTGACCTGGCCCAGGAATTCGGCCTGCTCGCGGATGCGGTCCTCGAGGACTTGCTCGATGCTGGGCGCGACGTTGAACTTCTGCGTCGGCGTGGCGACGCCGTTCAGGGTGGCGACGTGGGCGAGGTAGGCGTTGAACGCGACTCGGGTCTCGTTGCGCATGGCTCAGCAGTCCGTGAAATGGGTGGCGGTGCCGCCGGACGCCTTGAGGCGGCCGGGGCTCTGCGGGGTGTTGGCCAGGGTGGTCTTCAACTCGGTGAAGAGGACGGTGAGGCCGGCCAGTTCGTCCGTGAGTTTCTGCTGGGTGGTCTTGAACTCGCCCAACTCGCCCGCGATGGCCAGGGCGGATTGCTCGATCTGGGCGAAGCGGCCGTCGTCGGTGTTGGCCTTGCCGGCCAGCAGCTCCTTGACCTTGGTGAAGATCGACTTGGTGTCGGGCTTTTCGGTGAAGCTCTTGTCGCCCTCGACGGCCACCGAATAGAGGTGATCGGGCGCGTCGGCCGGGCGGTTCTTGATGCTGAACTTCAGGATCTCGGTGCCCAGGCTGGCCGGGCTGTCGGTGACCGCCAGGCCGACCATGTAGGCCTGGCCGGTGCCGGCGAAGTTGGGCTCGCATTCGATCGACCAGTAGACCTTCTGGCGCGTCTCGGCGAGTTGGATTAGGGCGGGGGTCGGATCGACCTGGGCCAGCAGCACCCGCTTGCCGTCCGCCGACTCGGCCTTGAGCGCCAGCACGTCGCCATAGGCCTGGAACGGCGAGTCCTTGGGCATCATCGAGCGGAGGTGTTCGACGAAGACGCGGGCGCCAAACGTCTTGGGGTCGTAACTGGCGGCCATTTGGTCGATCTGCGCGGGCGTGATCTCGCGGCCATCGACCGTAAGGCCGGAAGACGCCACGCGGAACCATTTGGACATGTCGGCCTCTGGCTTGGGGTGTGGGGTGATTGCAGCGGCCATGCTGAGGGGGGCGGCGCGCGCTCGGCCAGCCTGAGACGGTTGTGACGACCGCTTGGCAACCGCCCGCGCGATGCCGGGGCGGGTCATGCTGGGCAAGGCTGCCCGGCATGGCGGAAGACGAGAATCCACGTTCCAGGGCTTGCCACCTGTTTTGGCAGGGCGCGACGGTCGCCGAGATCGCGCGGCGGCTCGCGCGGCCATACGCGACGGTCGACGCTTGGAAGCGGCGGGACGCGTGGGGCGATGCGCCATCGGTGATCCGCGTCGAAAGCCATGTCGAGGCTCGATTGATGCGCCTGGTGGCCAAGCCGGAGAAGTCGGATCGCGATTTGGCCGAGATGGACCAACTGGCGCGGATCCTGGAGCGGACGGCGCGCATCCAGGCGTTCGAGCGGACGGGCCGGGAGAAGGACCTAAATCCAAATATCGAGAATAGGAACAAGAAGAAGAAGGAACTGAAGAATTATTTGAGCCCCGAACAGGTTGCGGCGCTGGTCGAAGCGTTCAAGGAGGGGCTGTTCGTCTATCAGTGGACCTGGCACGGCGCCAAGCGGTACCGGGTTCGCGACATCATGAAGTCTCGCCAGATCGGTGCGACCTGGTACTTCGCCCGCGAGGCCCTGATCGACGCCATCGCCAGTGGGGACAATCAGATATTTCTCTCGGCTTCGAAGGCGCAGGCGCATGTATTCCGCGAATATATCGTGGCGTTCGTCAAAGCGGTGACGGGGGTCGAGCTGAAGGGCAGCCCGATCACCTTCTGGAATGGGGCGACGCTTTACTTTTTGGGAACCAACTCGAAGACGGCTCAGAGCTACCATGGGCACGTCTACCTGGACGAATACGCGTGGATCGGGCGGTTTTCGGAGTTTAGGAAAGTCGCCAGCGGCATGGCGGCGCACAAGAAATGGCGCATCACCTATTTCTCGACGCCATCCACGATCGGACACGATGCGGCCGCCTTTTGGAGCGGCGAGGCGTTCAACAAGGGGCGGGCGAAAGACCAGCGGGTCGAGATCGACGTCAGCCACCAGGCGCTGGCGGCCGGCGCCCCGTGCGCGGATGGGCAGTGGCGGCACCTCGTCACGATCGAGGATGCGGCGCGGCAGGGCTGCGATCTGTTCGACCTTGAAGCCTTGCGGCTGGAGTACAACGATCAGGACTTCCGCAACCTGTTCATGTGCGAATGGGTTGACGATGCGACTTCGTACTTCATGTTCGACGAATTGCGCCGCTGCATGGTCGATTCTTGGGAGGTGTGGGACGATTTCGACGCCTACGCGGCCCGGCCGCTGGGCGATGTGCCGGTGTGGATCGGCTATGACCCGGCGCTGTCGCAGGATGGGGCCTCGATCGTGGTGGTGGCGCCGCCGCCGGTCGAGGGCGGGCGATTCCGGGTGATCGAGAAGCTGCACTTCAAGGGCGTGGATTTCGCGGCGCAGGCGGCGGCGATCCGGGGGCTGACCGAGCGCTATCGCGTCGCCCACATCGGGATCGACGCCACCACCATCGGGGCCGGCGTCTTTGAGCTGGTGCGCGCCTTCTTCCCCGGCGCCACGGCGCTCACGTATTCGGTCGAGGTGAAGAACCGAATGGTGCTGAAGGCCAAGCATCTGATCAGCAAGCGGCTGATCGAGTGGGACGCCGGCTGGACGGACGTGGCCATGGCCTTCATGCAGATCCGCCGCGGCGCCACGCCCTCGGGGCGGCAGGCGACCTTTGCGGCCGGCAGGACCAAGGAGGCGGGGCACGCCGACGTGGCCTGGGCGATCATGCACGCGATCGATCGCGTGGCCTTCACGTCTTTCGACAACGATGGTGGCGCCCGCCGCGGCGGCGCCTGCATGGAGATCATGGGATGATCGAGGCGTTCACTTTCGGCGAGCCGGTGCCTGTGCTCGACCAGCGCGACCTGTCGAGCTATTTTCACGCCGCTTGGAACGGGCGGTGGTACGAGCCGCCGATCAGCCTGGATGGTCTGGCCCGCATGCTGGGCTCGAATCCTCATCACCAGTCGGCCATCAATGTGAAGGCGGCCATCCTGGCGAGTTGCTTTCAGCCGAGCGCGTGGCTCGATCGGGCGCGGTTCAAGCGGCTGGCGCTCGACTTCCTGGTGTTCGGGAACGCCTATTGCGAACTGCGGCGCAACCGGCTGGGACAGCCTTGGCGTTTGGAGCCGACCCTGGCCCGCTACACCCGCGTCGGCCGCGATGGCCAGACGCTCATGCTGGTCGACGGCGCCGAGGTCTGGTTCGAGGCGGGCACCGTCCACCATTTGCTCGAGCCGGACGTCTCGCAAGAGATCTACGGGATGCCTGGCTATGGCGGCGCCATCCAGTCGGCGCTGCTGAACGAAGCCGCGACCTTGTTCCGGCGGAAGTATTACGTCAACGGGAGCCACGCGGGCTTCATCTTGTACCTGACCGATCCGATGCAGAATCAGGAAGACGTCGACGGGCTGCGCGAGGCCCTGCGCCAGGCCAAGGGGCCGGGGAACTTCCGCAACCTGTTCCTCTATTCGCCGGGGGGCAAGGCGGACGGCGTGAAGGTGATCCCCGTCGCCGAGGTCGCGGCCAAGGACGAATTCATGAGCATGAAGAACGTCACCCGCGACGACGTGCTGGTGGCCCATCGCGTGCCGCCGCAACTGATGGGCATCCTGCCCGCCAATGTCGGCGGCTTCGGCGCCGTCGACAAGGCGGCGCGGGTGTTCGCCAGGAACGAGCTGCGGCCACTGATGGCCACCTTCCTCGACCTCAACCTGTGGATGGGCGTCGCGGCGATCGCCTTCGATCCATATGAGATCGACGCGGCTGAAAATGCATAAAATGCATATTTAGAATGGCCGGCCGTTGAACTTGGCCGAGACCACCTCGAACAGCTTGCCCTCATCGTCGAGGCCCTGAGGCGAGGCGCAGAAGTCGAAGGTCGGGCGCAGCATCGCCAGGGACACTCCGCCGCCGCCCTGGTCGTTCAGCACCTGGACCAGGTAGCGGCCCTTGTCCGGCCCGCCGGCCTGGTAGTACGGCACCACCTCGGCTCGGGCGAAGACGGCCTTCGGGTTCCGCGCGACCGCGTAGGCGTCCGCCGTCCGCGCGGCGTTGTTCGCGACGTACTTCCAGGCGGGATAGTCCGTCGCCTCCTGCCCAGCCGGACAGGGCTCGGCCCTCGCCTCGACGCCGATCACCAGCAGCGCCAGCAGCAGCCCCCTCCACATCTTCATCGCGCGGCCCTCCGTAAGGTTGTGCGCAACCATCCTACCTCCCGCGCCGGCCGCCCGCCACGAGGAATCCGCCCTGGTGGTAGGCGCCAGCCGGCCCCGCCCCCGCCGAGGCGGCGCGGGTAGGTCCATCCCACCCCCCGTCCCGACCGCCGTCCCGACGAGGCCAGCCCATCCGCAGTCCCCCCCGCCGCGCCTGCGGTCTTTGGGTGGCGGTATTTCTGCACTGCATGACCCCCGCCGGAACCATCCAGAGCCACAGGATCAGCCACCTGGGAGCGGCCGAGCGGATTCTGCGGATCTCTGCATGGCTCTGCAACGGCCCGAGATGGGCGCCGGGTGAATGAGACAGGCCAAGTGGCTGGCCATCGCAAAGGGGTAATGGCAGTCACATCGGTAGATGCCGCCATCCTAAGTGTTTGTTTTTGTTACCACTAAAGAGTTACCGCGCCGAGTAATGAGCAGTAATCAGAAAGGTAATGCGATGCTAAGCCCTTGTTTTGCTTAGGGCGAACTAAGCTAATATGATGGTAACTATTGTTACTATCTTATTACCCATATGTTACCAGTCTCGTGGCGCCAAATTCGCCAATGATTGCGCTCTGTTATCGGGGTATGAGCGCATCGCATTACCGAGGTTACCGTTTTCCGATGGGCACACATTTTAGCCCCTATACGCGTCAATGCACGCAAGCACGTAAGCACGCTTGCGTGCATTGACGCATTCGGCTATCCAACGATGAACGATAGGCAAAGGGGACGCGCATGAAAGTCGTGGTGCTGGCATCTGCCAAGGGCGGGGTGGGCAAGACCACTCTCGCCGCGCATTTGGCGGTCCATTCAGAGGCGGCAGGGACAGGCCCGGTCGTGGTGTTTGATACCGATCCTCAGGATGCGCTTGCCGGCGGCGTGCTGCGGAATGATGTCGCCATAGACGCGCTTGCCCTCCTCGGCGAACCACTCGACGAAGGCGGCGCCATAGGCCACCTCGCCCATCGCCTC
>JADGAL010000236.1 GCA_015232025.1 Alphaproteobacteria bacterium | reverse complement strand
GGTTTCAAGCAGCAAGGCCCGCTGCCACTGGAAGCGCGCCTCGTCGAGGCGGCCGACCCGCCACAGGGCGTCGCCCAGATGGTCGTTGATGGTGGGGTCCTCGGGCCGCAGTTCGACGGCGCGTTCCAGGTTGCGCACCGCCTCGGGATAGTCGCCCAGCCGGTACAGCACCCAGCCCAGGCTGTCGATCACGGCGCCGTCGTCGGGGCGCAAGCTGGCGGCCTTCTCGATCATCTTGCGCGCCTGTTCGAGATTGATGCCCCGCTCGACCCAGGTGTAGCCCAGATAATTGAGGACGTAGGGCTGGTCGCGCTCAAGCTCGAGCGCCTTCAGGAAGTCGGTCTCCGCCTCGGGCCAGCGCTGCGAGCGTTCGAGCGCGATGCCGCGGCTGTAGAACAGGGTCCAGTGATGCCGCTCGACCTGGGGCACGCGGGTGATCGCCTGGCCATAGGCGTCGGCGGCTTCGGCGAACTTCTTGCCCCGCCGCAGCACGTCGCCCAGCGAGACCAGCGCGTCCCAGCGTTCGGGCCGTTGGCCGGCCATGTCGCGCAACAGCGCCGCCGCCTGATCGGCGCGGCCCGAATCCTCGAGGTTCTCGGCCACGCGAAGCTGCGCCGACCACCAGGCGGGCGAGGCCGGATCGATGGCGCGATAGATCTCGTTGGCGAAATCGAACCGCTCCTGCGATTGCAGGATGTCGGCGACCAGCACCTGGGCCAGCGGGAAATTGGGCCGCAAATCCAGCGCCAGCCGGCCGAACACCAGCGCCACGTCCAGCGCGTTGCCCTGGCGGATCGAGGTCGCGGCGCCGAACATCGCCTCGGCCAGACCGTCCCGGCCGCTGGTCACGACGCGCGGCAGCTTGTCGCCCTGGGCCAGCCGCGCCTCGCCGTCGAGCAGGCCGCTGCCGGGATGCTGGGCGCGATAGCGGGCGTACAGGGCGCGGGCCTTCTCGGTGCGCCCGATGCGCTGGTAGAAGGCGCCCGCCGCCTCGACGGCGCGCAGCGTCAGGGGCGTCGCCTCGCCGGTCACCAGCGAATCGTACAGCTTCTCGGCCGCCGCCGGGCGATCGGCGAGATCATTGATCAGCGCCGCGTGGAAATCATGCAGGGGCGCCAGCGGCGAGGTGCGGCCCATCGGCGCCAAGGCCGCCAGCGCGCCGTCGAAGCGGCCCTGGGCGGCGCGCGTCCAGGCCAGCATCATCGGCGCCATGAAGCTGTTGATGCCGCGCCGGGGCAGCTTGGCCAAGCGGTCCTCGGCGGCGGTCAGGCGGCCTTCCTTGACGTCGCGCGACGCCACCAGCATGGCCGCCACGGCGGCCTCGGAGTCGAAGGACAGCAACCGGCGGGCCAGCGTCACCGCCTCGTCGAGTCGCCCCTCGGCGGCCAGCAGCAGGTGGGCGCGCTGAAGCAGCTCGACATTCTCGGGATCGGCGGACAGGGCGCGGGAATAGAAGTCGGCGGCCGCGCCGATCTCGTGGCTGGCATGGGCCCAGCGCGCCGCCAAATAGGCGCCCAGCGCCGATTGGCCGGCCGGAACCGCCAGCCCCTCCGAGGGCGCCGCGGCGAGGGCTGGGGCAAGACCTTCGGCGTCCGCCGCGCCGACACAGCCGCCCGGCAGGATGGCCAGGAAGGCGGCGGCGGCGATGCGGCGCAGAATGGGGGAAAGGCGGTGGCGAACGGCCATTGGTCACTCCGACAGGAAAACCGCGACGCGCCGACGCTCCCTTCGCCCGCACGCCTTACATATTGGGGTAGTTGGGTCCTCCACCCCCTTCGGGCACCACCCAGTCGATGTTCTGGGTCGGGTCCTTGATGTCGCAGGTCTTGCAGTGGACGCAATTCTGCGCATTGATCTGAAGGCGTGGATTGGCGCCGTCCTCGTCGCGGACGATCTCGTAGACACCCGCCGGACAATAGCGCTGCTCGGGGGCGTCATACAACGCCAGATTCACGGCGATCGCCACCTCGGGAGTCTTCAGCCGCAGATGGACCGGCTGGTTCTCCTCGTGATTGGTGTTCGAGATGAACACCGACGACAGGCGGTCGAAACTGATCTTGCCATCCGGCTTGGGATAGTCGATGCGCGGCGCCTGATCGGCCCGCGCCAACTGCTCGTGGTCGGCGTGGTGGCGCAGCGTCCACGGCGCGCGGCCCTTGAGCACATAGGTTTCGAGCGCCGCGTAGGCGATGCCCGCCCACAAGCCCCAGCGGAAGGCCGGACGGATGTTGCGAACGGTGTTCAACTCGTCCCACACCCAGCTTTGGCGCAGCGAGTCCTCGAAGGCCACCGCCTCGAAGCCGGCCGGCTGGTCGAGCGCCGCGAAGGCCGCCTCGGCGGCCAGCATGCCCGACTTCATCGCGGTGTGGGTGCCCTTGATCTTGGGCACGTTGAGGAACCCGGCCGAATCGCCCACCATCATGCCGCCGGGGAAGGTCAGGCGGGGCAAGGATTGCAGTCCGCCCTCGCTGAGCGCGCGGGCGCCATAGGCGATGCGCCGCCCGCCCTCGAACCAGCCGCGAATCGACGGATGGGTCTTGAAGCGCTGGAACTCCTCGAACGGCGACAGATGCGGGTTGGCGTAGTCCAGCCCGACCACGAAGCCCACCGCCACCTGATTGCCCTCCAGGTGATAAAGGAACGAGCCGCCATAGGTCGAATTGTCAAGCGGCCAGCCGACGCTGTGGATGATCAGGCCGGGCTGGTGCTTGGCCGGATCGATGTCCCACAATTCCTTGATGCCGATGCCATAGGTCTGCGGATCGCGGCCCTCGCGCAGGGCGAAGCGGGCCGACAGCAGCTTGGCGAGCGAGCCGCGGCAGCCCTCGGCGAAGATCGTCTGGCGGCCGACCAGTTCGACGCCCGGCTGATGGGCCGAGGTGGGCTGGCCGTCGCGGCCGATCCCCATGTCGCCGGTCGCCACGCCGCGCACCGCGCCATTGTCGTCGTAAAGCACCTCGGCGGCGGCGAAGCCGGGGAAGATCTCGACGCCCAGCGCCTCGGCCTGGGTGGCCAGCCAGCGGCAGACATTCCCCAGGCTGACCACGAAATTGCCGGCGTTGTGCATCTGCGGCGGGGTGACCAGACGCACCGAGGCGGTCTCGGTCAGGAACAGGAAGCGGTCCTCGCCGGCCGGCGTGTTCAGGGGGGCGCCCTTGGCCTTCCAGTCGGGGATCAGCTCGTCCAGACCGCGCGTCTCGATGACGGCGCCCGACAGGATGTGCGCGCCGACTTCCGAGCCCTTCTCGACCACGCAGACCGACACCTCGCGGCCCGCCTTGGCGGCCAATTGCTTGAGGCGGATCGCGGCGGACAGGCCGGAGGGACCGGCACCCACCACCACGATGTCGAATTCCATCGCCTCCCGTTCCATCACCCCTCCAATCGCGCGCCCGAATGCGCTTTTCCTATAGCATGCCCGCGATGATCGGGTGAACCACTCATGGCGGCGCGGGAATGGTCAAGGCGAACGACGCCCCGCCGCCCTCCCTGGGCCGGTAGCTGGCCTGACCGGCGTGCAGTTCGGCGATCGTCTTGACCAGATGCAGCCCGACTCCGGTGCCCGTCCCCGCGCCGCCGACGCAGCGGTAATATTTGTCGAAGATGAACGGGGCTTCGTCATCGGGGATGCCCGGCCCGCGATCCTCGACCGAGAAGGTGATCCGTCCGTCTCCGCCCCGCGCGGCGATCTCGACGATTTGACCCTCGGGCCCGTAGCGGCGGGCGTTGTCGATCAGGGCGTCCAGGGCGATGCCCAGCAGGCCGGCGTCGGCGAAGCAGGACTCGGGCAGGCTGGACGCCTCGATGGTCACCTCGATCCGATTCGGCTCGCGATTTCGTTCGGCGGCCTGCTGGACGATCATGGCGGGCGCCACGGGCCGCAGCTTGGCCGCCATGGTCTCGTCCCGCTCGCTGGCCAAGCAGGTCTCGATCAGGCTGACCAGCCTTTTGACGGCCCGGCGGATGGTGGTGACCCGGTCGGCGATCTCGGGATGCCGCGTGCCGTTGAACAACCCGACCATCTGCGCCGCGCTGTCGATCACGGCCAGCGGCGTCTTGAATTCGTGGGTCGCCATGTCGATGAAGGTGCGCAGGCGTTGGCGCGCCAGGCGTTCGCCCGCCAGATTGATCTCGGCCCGCATGCCCTCGCGCTGCATCCGCCCCAGGCGATAGGCCATGGCCACGCTGAGAATGGCGATGTGGGTCATGGTGGCGGCCACGTTGATCTGGCGCCCCATATGATCGGGAACCATCGCGGTCAGCTTGGCGGCCACTTCGACACCCCACCCCAGCATCACGGGAAGGAAGGCGAAGAGATAGAATTTGAGCAAGACGTCCTTGGGATCGCGCCACACCAGAAGGGCGGCGAGCGCGGTGCTGGCGAGGCTGGCCAGGAACATGGCGGCCAGGGCGGGCCCGACGAACAGCGGGAAGGCGGGGCTCATCAGCGAAAACAGCCCCAAGGCCACGATCGTCCCGGCCACGACGTAAATCCGGTGCATCACCGGGAACGCCTTCCTCAAGCCGAGGATGTTGTCCCACAGGAAGATGAAGGCGGCGATGCCGCCAAGCAGGCCCACCCCGCTCAGCATGTAATTGACGGCGCCGCCCGACGAAGGAAACACCACGGCCGCGATCCCGGAGTGGGTCAGGCCGCGACAGAGGTTGGTTCCAACATAAAGCGCGTAAAGCAGCATCGTCGCGTCGCGCAGCCAGACTCCGAACAGCGCGTGAACCGTGACGATCACCGCCAGCACGCCGAACTCGATGCCGAACAGGGCCGATTCCCGGACCTCCTCGAACATCAGCGCGCCGGGCCGCCACAATGCGGCGTCCTCGAATCGGATCTTGTGCCGCGAGGCCAGCCTTATATGGACGGTCACCGGCTTGCCCTCGGGCAGGGTCAGCGTCGCGACGTGGCGCAAGCCGGCCAGCGGCAGCCGCTCGCTGGGGATGCGCCGCCCCAGTCGGATCTCGACGCCCTGGTCGGGCACGAACACCCGGACGTCGTCGATGTCGGGCTCGCCGAACGCCAGGATCCACTCGGCCGGCATGCCCGGCGCCCGCACCGCCGTGAAGCGGTACCATACCGTTCCCGACGCGAGGCCCCGCCGCGTCCCCTCTCGCCAGTCGGCCCCGACAAGCTGGTCGACGCCCGGCGATCCGGTTTCGTCCTCGAGGACGGAGAGGTGGGGTTCCTCCAGGGGAAAGCTGGCGGCGTCGCCGGCCAGGGTCAGCGGCGGCCGAGGCGTGGCGCCGGCCGGCGCGGCGAACCAACCGCACAGCGACAAGATCACCGCGACAAGAAGCCAACCCTTCATCAAACCCCCTCGCGACGTCGGATCGGACCAGAGTACATGCGTGTCGCGCGGATTTCGCGCGTGTTATGCTGGCGCCATGAACGCCCAGCCGCCGCTCGAAGCCATTCTCCGCTGGTATCTGGACGCCGGGGTCGACGAGGCCATCGGCGAGACGCCGATCGACCGCTA
>JADGAL010000235.1 GCA_015232025.1 Alphaproteobacteria bacterium | reverse complement strand
GATTCCTGCGACCCCAAAGAGGCCGTCGCGGCGGCCAACCACCTCGCGTCGCGCGGGGTCAAGCTGGTGGTCGGGCATTTCTGCTCGGGCGTCGCCATCTCGGCCTCGAACGTCTATGCCGATCAGGAGATTCTGCTGATCTCGCCCGGCGCCACCTCGCCGTTGCTGACCACGCGCAATCTGCCGCTGGTCTTCCGGGTTTGCGGCCGCGACGACCAGCAGGGTCTGGTGGCGGGCGACTTCATCGCGCGGAACTTCTCGGGCAAACGGGTCGCCGTGGTCCACGACAAGGAGGTCGCCACCCGCGCCCAAGCCGAGGCGACCCGCGCCCGGATCGAGCAATTGGGCATCAAGCCGGTGCTGGTCGACGCCGTGAGCTTGGGCGAAAAGGACTTCTCCGGCCTGGCCGCCAAGCTGAAGGAGGCCCAGGCCGACCTGCTGTTCTATGGCGGCCACCATGGCGAGGCGGCCCTGATCCTGCGCCAACTGCGCGAGCGCAAGATGCCCACCCTGGTGATGGGCGGCGACAAGCTGATGACCCCCGAATTCTGGGCCAGCGCCGGCCCGGCGGCCGAGGGCGCCATGATGGTGTTCAGCCCCGACCCGCGCCGCAACCCCGAGGCGGCCAAGGTGGTCGAAGCCTTCCGGGCCGACGGCTGGGACCCCCGCGGCTACACCCTTCACACCTATGCCGCCTACCAGGTGCTGGCCGCCGCCGCCGCCAAGGCGGCCAGCGTCCAGGCCCCCGTCCTGGCCAAGGCGATCCGCGCCAACCGCTTCAAGACCGTGCTGGGCGAGATCGGCTTCGACGCCAACGGCGAGGTCAACGGCGAGACCTACACCGTCTACCGCTGGAGCAACGGCACATACGACTACGCCAAGTAATGAAGAAAAAGACTCACCACCAAGACACCAAGAGCACCAAGGTTCACCAAGGAGGCTTTTCTTGGTGCCTTCTTGGTGGACTTGGTGTCTTGGTGGTTGATCCGCCCTTCGGCGATCAGCCCTGTCGGGGTGGGCGCTTGGCGACCGTGTCGGCGGAATGGGCGCCGCGTTCGCCCAGGCGTTTCTCGGGACCGGCGGTGGTGTCGCGCCGCGTCTGGCGCTCCATCTCGGCGTTGATCTCGGCGCCCAGCAGCACGGCGTACGAGCCCAGCAGCAGCCAGGTCATCAGGATCACCACCCCGGCCAGCGCGCCGTAGGTTTCGTTGTAGCTGCCGAAGAACGACACATACAGCGAGAAGGCGATCGAGCCCAACAGCCACAGCGCGGCGGCCAGCATGGCGCCGGGACTCAGCCAGCTCCAGCGCGCCTGATCGCGATCGGGCGCCCAGCGATACAGCGCGGCCAGCGCCGCCAGCACCAGCCCGAACAACAGCGGCCAGCGCAGCAGCGACACCGCCCAGCGCAGCGGCCCCTCCAGCCCGATCAGGCGGATGGCGGCCGGCACCACCGCGACCAGCGTCAGCGCCACCACGACGAACAGGATCATGCCCAGCGTCAGGCCCAGCGCCACCAGATTGAGCCGGATGAAGCCGCGCGTCTCGCGCTCGTCATAGGCGATGTCGAGCGCCGCGATCACCGCCTTCATGCCGCTCGACGCGCTCCACAGCGAGACCAGGATGCCGACCGCCGCTCCCAGCCCCAGCGCCCCGCCCGAGGCGGACGCCAGTTTGCCCAGTTGGGCGCCGATCAGTTCTTGCGCGGCGGGCGGCAGCAGCCCCAGCATCGCTCCGATCTCCTGGGTGGCGGTTTGCGGATCGGCGAACAGCCCCCACACCGCGACCAGCGCCGCCAGGGCCGGGAACAAGGCCAGCAGCCCATAAAAGGCCACCCCGGCGGCCAACATCGAGATGTTGTCGCGCGCCAGCTCGTCCTTCACCCGGATCAGGATCTCCTTCCAGCCCCGCCATGGAATCCGCCAGGGCTTGGCCGCCTCGCGCCCGATCGCCGCGTCGTCCTTGCTCGCCATCGTCACCTCCGTCGATCCCCCCGTTAACGCGGCGGGCGGCGAAGAGTGCGCGGACGAATGCGTCAGGCCCCGAACAGGGCGTCGAAACGGGCGACCTTGAGGATGCGCTCGACCTGATCGCGCGCGCCGCGCAACGACAGCGTGGCCTTGCGGCGCGCGGCGGTGTCGCGGGCCAACAGCAGCATGCCCAGCCCGGCCGAGTCGATGAAGTCCAGCCCCGCCATGTCGAGCACGATGCGCTCCCAGCCGGGCTGTTCGAATTGGGCGACCAGATCGCGCATGATGGCGTGGTCGGCGAAGGTCATGCGGCCCGACATGACCACTTCCCTGGCGCCGTGGGCGGTGCGGATTTGCAGTTCCATGATGCCTCCTAAGCCTCACGAATATAGGCGATGAAGCGGTCGACGTCTTCCCTGAGGTTCTCGGCCTGCACCGACAACTCGCCCGCCGCGTCCAGCACCTGGGCCGAGGCCCGCCCGGTCTCGGCCGAGGATTCGTTGACCCCCGCGATGTTGCGCGACACCTCGGCGGTGCCCGAGGCGGCCTCTTCGACATTGCGGGCGATCTCGTGGGTGGCGGCGCCCTGTTGCTCGACCGCCGCGGCGATGGCGCCGCCGATCTCGCTGATCTGGCCGATGGTCACGGTGATCTCGCGGATCGCCGAAACCGATTCGTTGGTCGCCGACTGCACCGCCAGGATTTGCGCCGAAATCTCCTCGGTGGCGCGGGCCGTCTGATTGGCCAAGCTTTTCACCTCGTTGGCGACCACCGCGAAGCCCTTGCCGGCGTCGCCGGCCCGCGCCGCCTCGATGGTGGCGTTCAGCGCCAGCAGATTGGTCTGGCTGGCGATGTCGTTGATCAGATTGACCACGTCGCCGATCTTCTGGCCGGCGCTGGCCAGCCCCCGAACCAGCACGGTGACCCGGTCGGCCTGCTCGACCGCGCCGCGCGACACCTTGACGGAGTGGGTCACCTGCCGGCCGATCTCGCTGACCGAACTGGACAGCTCGTCGGCCGCCGAAGCCACCGTCTGGACATTGGCCGAGGCCTGCTCCGAGGCCGCCGCGACGGCCGTGGCCTGACGGATGGTCTGCTCGGCCACCGCCGAAAGCGACTGCGCCGAGCCCTGCAATTCGGTGGCCGACGACGAGACGACATGCACGATGCCGCGCACGCTGGCCTCGAAACCGCCGGCCAATTCGTGCATGGCGGCGCGGCGGTCGGCCTCGGCCTGGCGCTTGAGATCCTCCTGCTCGGCCTGCAATTTCTTGACCCTTATGGCGTTCTCCTTGAACACGTCGACCGCCGCGGCCATTTCGCCGATCTCGTCGGGGCGCCCGCGCGCCGGCACCAAGACGCCAAGATCGCCATGGGCCAGGCGTTGCATCGCCCCGGTCATCGCCACCACGGGATTGGCGATCGAGCGGGCCATGCCCAGCCCAAGGCCCGCGATCACCAGCACGCCCGCGCCGCCGATCGCCGCCATCAGCATCTCCAGCGCGAGGACCGGCCCTTCCGCCTCGGCCACGTCGATTTCGGCGATCAAGGCCCAGCCGATGTCGCCGACCCGGATCGGCGCATAGGACGACAGCACCGGGTTGCCGTTGTAGTCGATGATGATTTCGGAGGCGGTCTTGCCGGCCAGCGCGTCGCGGCTGGCCTTCGTGTCGACCTTGCCCGTCGCGGGGTTGACGAATGAGGCCAGGACCGAATGCCCCTTCGGATCGAGGAACGAATCCGACCGCATCAGCTTGTCGCCGCCGACCAGATAGGTCTCGCCGGTCGCGCCCATGCCGGCGCGCTCCTGCATGATGGCGTTGATCGCCTTCAGCGAGAGTTGCAGCCCGACCACCAGTTCGACTTCGCCCTCGTGCAGCACCGGCGCCGCCATGAACGCCGCCGGCTCGCCCTTCGATGGCGCGTAGGGCGCGAAATCGGCGAGCCCAAAATTCTTGGTCTCCATCACCTTGCGCACCAGGACGCCGAAGTTCGAGTCCTTGAACGGCCCGTTCACCAGATTGGACTGGTAGTCGGGTTCGCGCGCCACGGTGTGGAAGGCGGTGCCGTCGGGGTCGATCAGGAACAGGTCGTAATAGCCGTACAGGTCGATATAGCGCTTGTAGAAATCCTCGCCGGTCGAGGTGGTGGGCAAGAACGCCTCGGCCGCGTCGATTTCGGCCAAAATCGCCCAGCGCGTGCCGAACACGTCGAGCGGCGCGTAGGACGACAGCACCCAATTGCCGTTGTAGTCGAGCAGCAAGTCGCTGTCGGCCTTGCCGGAGAGCGCCTCGCGGCTGGCCTCGGTATCGACCTTGCCCTTGGTCGGATCGGCGAACGACGCCTTGACCGAATGATTGGTGGGATCGAGGAAGGAGTTCGACCGCATCAGCTTGTCGGCGCCGACCAGATAGGTCTCGCCGGTGCGCCCCATCCCGGTGCGCTCCTGCATGATCGAGTCGATCTGATTGACCGGGATCTGCACCGCCACCGCCCCGATCCGCTTGCCGGCGGCGTCGTTGATCTGGGTGGCCAGGAAGGCGGCCGGCTCGTTGTTCGACGGCGCGTAGGGCGCCAGATCGGCGAAGCCCACCTTCTGTTTGGCCGAATCGCGGAACGCCTTGGCCAGGCCGCTGTCCTTCAGCGGGCCGGTCAGCAGGTTCTGCCCCAGATCCGGTTCCTTGGCGGCGGTGAACACCACGTCGCCCGCCGCGGTGATCAGGAAGACGTCGTAATAGCCGTCCTCCTTCAGCAGATTGGAGAAGACCGACCCCAACTCGCGCTCGACCGCCGTCCATTCCGCGCCGCCGGTCTTGTCGCCGCCCGCCGCGAAGGCTTGGCCGAACGCGCCGATCGCCCGCACCGTGGTGGGGTTCTTCGCCATGATCGCCAGATTGATCTGGATGCGCTGGAAATACTGCTCGATCTGGCTTTTCTTGATGCTTTGCACCGCCGACAGCTTGGCGAACGCCTCGCGACGCAGGGTCGACAGGGTCTCGACCAGCACGCTCATGTCGTTTTGGGTGTTGGCGAAGAAGCGCTCGATCTGGGCGCCCTTGATGGCGCGCACGCTCTCCAATTGCGCGAAGGCTTGGCTGTCGAGCGCCTTCCCGGCTTGGTCGACCGCGACGAAACCGGCGATGCCGAACGGAATCAGGCCGACGGCCAAGAACGCGGCCACCAGCTTCGGCTTGATGCGCAAAGCCTTCATGTGATGCTCCCACCCTGCCCTGGCTCGCCCCGTCTCTGCGGGGGTTGCGGACGTGACGCCCGTCAAGGTCGAGTATGCGCCTTCCGGGAAGGTTTTCTACCCAATTCGATATTCCAAACGACCATTCGCCATGGTCGCCGCGCGGTCGCAGAGATGCGCCACCACGGCCGCGTCGTGGCTGACCAGGATGCTGGTCAGGGCGCGTTCGCGGCGCAGGCGATCCAACAGGTTGATGATCTCGGCCTGCACCGAAAGATCGAGCGCGGCGGTCGGCTCGTCGAGCAGCAGCACGGAGGGCTCCAAAATCAACGCGCGGGCG
>JADGAL010000234.1 GCA_015232025.1 Alphaproteobacteria bacterium | reverse complement strand
CGGCATCGCGTTCGGCCTGTTCGAGCAGGCGGGTGCGGGTCGCCTCGATCTCGGCGGCGGCATCGCGTTCGGCCTGTTCGAGCAGGCGGGTGCGGGTCGCCTCGATCTCGGCGGCGGCATCGCGTTCAGCCTGTTCGAGCAGGCGGGTGCGGGTGGCCTCGATCTCGGCGGCGGCGTCACGCTCGGCCTGTTCCAGCAGGCGGGCGCGATTCGCCTCGATCTCGGCGGCGGCATCGCGTTCGGCCTGTTCGAGCAGGCGGGTGCGGGTCGCCTCGATCTCGGCGGCGATCACCTGATCGGCCTGTTCGAGCCGTTCCTTTCGGCGGGCCTCGATCTCGGCGGCGAGATCCCGCGCCGACGCTTCGAGTTGCTCGCTCGAGCGGCCGGCCTTGCGTGTGGCGGTATCGATCAGGGTGATCAGGGAGGCGTGATGGGTTTCCAATTCGCGGACGGAACGAGCCAACCCGTCGCGGCGCTCGGCCAACTGACGCCATTCCGCGTCGGCCTGCCGAAGCTGCGCGGCCGACCGGCCGCCGCCATTGCGCGGGGCGAACGAACGCCACAGCAGGGCCGCGCCCAACGCGGCCGCCAGGACGGCGGTGACGATCAGCAGGTTCATGAACTCTCCCCAACCCTGGTCATAAGGGCGATCATCGCCATTCGATCGTCGATCCCATTGCGGAACTCGCGCAGGACAGCAACGCCACGTCCCTCTGGATCGAGCGAAGTATCCGATGACACCACTTCGATGTCGAGACCCAATCGGGAACACGAGAAGCCTTGCAGCCGCGCCGGCCGCGCCCCTTCGGTGGAGAAAACGATTTCCGATGGGGTCAGGCTCAAGCAGTTCGTCTTGTGGGACCGTCCCGCCGCGTCCAGCCAACGGACCATCACCTCGCCCTCGCCGGGCACTCCGCGCGGGTCGAAAGGGCCGGGCGGGTTTCCATCCTCGGCCCGAGGGCGGCGACGGAACCGATGGCGCAAGGCCAGAACGGCGGCGACGGTGACGGCCAGCGCCAGCGCCACCACCCCCGCGACCGCCACCGCCGAGGGTCCACCTCTGGCGGGGGCGGCGATCGCCCCGCCGGTCAAGCTGGACAGCGCGGTCAAGGCCGCGTCGCGTTGCGCACGCGTTCCCGCCGGCAAATCAAGATGGCGCGCCCCGGCGACCCGCGCCCATCGCGCCAAAAACTCGGTACGCCCGCCCACATCCCAAACGATCAGGCGACCGTCCAGGGCGCGCCGCACCCGCTCGGCCTGCTCCTCCAGCAGCGCCTCGGCCCGCTGGCGGTAGAACGGCTGGAAATAGTCGTCGATCTCGGATCGTGTCGCTCGGGCCGCGACGAACTCGTCATGCAGCCGGTTAAGCTCGGCATAGCGCGGATCGTCAAGCATCGACCGCGGCGGCCCTCCGATCCCGTCCGGCCAGGGTGGCCCGGCTTTTTCGGCGATCAGCACCACCCAGCCGGCGGGCGGCGCGTCGGCCAGGAAACGCAACGCGACCTCCAGGTCGGCCGAGCCGCCGCCGGTTCCCTCCAAGGGGGTCGCCTCGGACACCGCGGTGTCAAACCCCACGATCGTCACCGCCCGCGTTCGAGGCGATCCACGCTCGACCACGATTCGCGCCGCCACGCGCGCCGCCGCCGAACCGCGTTCGACCAGCACCAGCACCGACTGGTCGGCGTGCCCGGGAAATGCCAGCAGGGTCAGCGACAGCACCAGCGCGGCCAGCGGCGCCAACCGTCGACGTAGCCCTTTCCGGCCCCCCGAGATCACGGCGCGCCGGGAGCCGGCAGCCATCGGCCGGCGGCATTCGCGGTTTGATAGAATAGCCATTTGAGGCCCGGCGCCTCCTCGACGGCGTCCAGCTTGCGAGCGGCGCCGAGAAGTCTTTTGATCCCCGCGACCGGACCCGGCGGCTGGGCGCAGCATCGCGCCAGGCGGTCGGTCCAGTCGCGCACGAACAGGTCGTTCGAGCGCGCCAAGTGCTGGAACAGCGGCGAGTCGGACGGCTTGACGAAATCGTCGCGACAGAAGATCAGATTCTCGCTGGTGTGATGACGCTCGAACAATTCGGGCGCGAGCGTCAGGGCGCGCAACGACAGCAGGATCACCAGGATCGAGAAATGATCCATGCCCGCGTCGAAATGGATGTCGCGGCGGCCCGGATGCTGAAAATTGACCCCGCCCAGCAAGGTGCATTTCAGGTCCCGCAATTCGGGCAGGTACATGGAATCATAGTCGATCAGCTTCAGCCGGCCTTCCGGCGTGATCAACACGTTGTCGTGTTTGAGATCGCCATGCGCGACGCCGCGCGCCGCCAAGTCCAGACACAGCCTGGCCCAGGCGCGGGTCAATCCGGCCAAGGCGCGCTGGTTGCGCCGCTGGCACAGGGACTCCGCCACCGCGCCAAGCGTCCGGCCTTCCAGCCAGGGCATGACCACCACGGGATAGTCGGCGCTGGCGGCGAGGCGCGACGTGACGAACAACGCCTCGGGATGGTAGTCCAGCGTCACCAGATAGGGCGAGCCGGCGGCGCGGAGGAAGCGCGCCACCGCTTCGTAGCGACGGCCGAGCGCCGGCAGGTCGCGAATGAAGCACTTCACCGCCAGGGTTGACCCGTCGGCCGCCTCCATCTTGAAGACCCCGGCGAAATTGCCGGCCAGGAAGCGCGGCTCGCCCCGATCGTCCCGGCAGGGTAGCGCCTCGATCCCGCGAAGGCGGCGCGGCGCGTTGGCGATGGCGCCCTTGTAATCGGTCAGGGTTGGAAAGGTCATGACATCTCCGGCTCGGGCTCGACGGGGTGTCCGGTAGCGACAATATAGGCCGAATCGACATCGATCACGAGTAGCGTCGCGTCGTCATTGGCCATCAGGCCTGCCGCCTCGAGCGACTCGATCCATCGCGTGAAGTCTTGCTGGCTGTCCAGGGCGCGCCGCGCGTCCGCCAGGGGCGGCGCCAGCGATGGCGCGGCGTCCGCGATGGCGCGCGCCAGACGGAAGGCGCGGCCCTCGGCACCGCCTTCGATCGGCCGAAGCGATCGGTCGGCCAGCGCGCGCAGCAGCAAGTGTTGGCCGATGCCGTCCGAGGCCAGCACCACGGTGGCCGGATTGGGCAGACGCAACCGGCCGCCGGCCAAGCCCTTGGGCGAGACGACGTCTTTCCAGTTGAGCAGCCAAGGGTCGCGGTCCAGCGTCGCCGGGTCGCCGGGATGGGCCTCCAGCAGCGCGCCACAGCCATCGAAGATCATGATCGGGCTGTCGCCATAGGCCAACCAGTCGAGCACCGCGCCATCTTGGTCGACGCCAAGCCAAGCCGCCGTCAGCGTGGCGCACGAGCCCTCGCGCACGAACTTGCTGCGCCGGGCGGCGCAGTCGGTCAAGGACGCCACCCCCTCGCCGCGAAAGGTCAGGGCGAAGCCGGCCAGCCAGGAATCGAGGGCGGCGAGATCGCGCAACGGACCCTCGGGCAGGCGGGTGACCAGCTCTTCGGCCCAGGCGCCGCACAACAGGCCCGACGAGCCCGCCCCATCGGCCACGGCGGCGCGCACGCCATCGTCGCTTTGGACGACGTGGAAACGGTCCTCGTTGGCCCGCCACTGGGTCGCGCCACCGCGATCGAACGAGTCGTTGCGCGGCTTGACCACGCTGCGGCCCACCACGCGGCAATGAAGGCTGGGCGACGAACCGGGCGTCATGGCTCGCTTCGCCGCGATCAGCGGTCGTCGGCCGCGCGTCGTTGCTCGGTTTCCATCCAGGCGGGCTGGAAGGTGACGGCTTGGCGCGTGCCGATGTCCATCAGTTTGACCAGCGCCACCGCGTCGGCGTTGAAGGCCATGCCGCGCGCGGTCGGCGTGGTGGCGGGATCGCGGTCGAGAAGCTCGCAGATGATCGATTTATGACGATCCGACAGCTCGCTCGACATTTCAAACAGCAGCCGGGCATAGGGGTCGGCCGGCAGTTGCCGCACGCTCCACGGAAACAGCACCGGCGCCTCGCCGCCGCCCGCGATGTGGCAGTTGATCAGCAGCGTCGCGCCGTCGGTGGTCTTCAACCCGGTCAGACGCCGCGCCGTGGCCAGCAGCTCCTGTTCGGTTTCGACATCGTTGGCCATGCCGTCCGAGATGTTGATCACCACCGGCGGAAACGAGGTGGGATTGCGCCAAATCCAGTCCTCGAGCGTGGTATGGGCCAAGCGCAACGCCGCGTTCATCGGCGTCGACTCGGAGGCCACCGGCCTGATCCAGCGCGACACGACCACGCGTTCGACCACCGGTTCGCCACGCACCGTCGTGGTGACGTCCATCTCTTCCAGTTCGGCCCCCGCCGCGACCTCGGAGATGGGCACCATCTTGCGTCCGCCCAGCGGCCCGGCCCAGCAGAATTCCGGGCGGTTGGTGCGGCCGTAGCCGATGATGCCGACGTCGAAATAATCGCGCACGCCCTCGTCGCGCATGCAGCGGTTGACCAGCTCCTCGAGCGTGCGGTTCAGCGTCTCGGCGACGGCGTCGGCGCGCGTGGTCGCGACGCCGTCGCCATCGGCGCCGAACGGCCGGTTCATCGAGCGCGACTGGTCCACCAGAAAGACGAAGGCGCCCCGCCGCTCGCGGCTGATTTCCTGCGAATAGGCCAAAAGCGTGCCCCCCATTCCTTGACAAAACGACGAAAAACGCCGCCCAGGAGGGGATCAAGCCTCCGGGGCGGCGCGCGGCGGAATCACCCGGTCAGAGAAGCGGGGCGATCGAACTGATGATGGGCAGCTTCCAGTTGCGGCGGAACCCCACCGAGACCAAGCCGACCAACGCCAGCACCACCACCGCCATCGACGACAGCCCGAACAGGAACTTGCCGATTCCCGGCAGATGCAGCGCGAACATGGCCAGAACGCTCCACATCCACAGCACCAGCCCCTGCTTGGCGTGGAAATGGACGAACTCGTCGTCCTTGTTCATCATCAACGGAACGAAGCACAGAATTCCCAGATAGCTCATCCCCGCCATCAGCATCGAGCGGGTTCCGCCGGTCGCCATCTCGTTGGCGGTCATGGTGGCTTCAGACATTCGTTCTCTCCTGCTCAGGCCGCGGCGGGCGCAGCGGCGGCGGCCCGGCGATTCTTCACATAGTCGTAAACCGACACGGCGCCGGCGACGCCGACGATACCCAGGATCACCGGCCCCCAGGCGCCCAGGCCGAGACCCAGACCCAGGCAGACTCCCTTGCCGGTCAGCATCGCGCCGGCTCCGGCGGCTTGCGCCACCGGCGTGGCGGTCGCGGACATCAGGGCGGCCGCTCCGGCAGCACCTTTGGCGGCGCCGAGCGACCCCGCCTTGACGCTGGCGGCCTTGACGCCCGCCGCCTTGGCGGTGGTACCGGCGGGCACCGCCGCCCCGGTGGTCGCGCCGGCCTTGACGCCGGTCGCCTTGGTCGCCGCCGTCTTGGCGGCCACCTCGCGCTTGACCTCGGCGGTCGCCGCGGGAAGTGTTGTCTGGATCGGCATCGTCGCGCCACCCC
>JADGAL010000233.1 GCA_015232025.1 Alphaproteobacteria bacterium | reverse complement strand
ATGGCCAGGAGAGTCTGGTATCCGCCCTGGGCGTGGCCGAATTCGGCCATCTCGGCCGTCATGAGGACTATCTGGCGGTGATCCGCGCGGTCAGCGACGATCCGGCCGCCGACACGCTGGAGTACGTTCTGCGCGACGTGCTCAACGCGGCCATGGGCAATCCCGACAACCACGGGCGCAACACGGCCTTGGCCAAAAGAGCCGAAGGCGGCGTTCGTCTGGCGCCGCTCTACGATTTCGCGCCCATGCGCCTGTCGCCCTCGGGCATTGGCCGGGCGACCCGGTGGCGTCGCCCGCGTGGCCACGACCTCGATGGCCAGTGGGCGGCGGTCTGCGAGGCGGCGGCTTGCGACGGCCTGCCCGCCGACGCCATCCGGACCGCCTTGGTGGAAAGAGTGGCGTTCCTGCGCGATCTGCCGCGCATCGCCGCCGAGGCCGGGGTTCACGCCGAGGTGATCCGGCGCGCCTTCGGCGCCGGAGCCGCGGCCGACGCCCTCGAACGGCTGGAGGAGGCGCCATGCCCCGGAAACGGCCTCTGACCCGCGAGGAGAAACTGGAGCGGCGCGACGCCATCGCCCAACGGGCGGCGACGGGATCGCTGCGCCTGCCCGGCGCCATCCGCGACATCCGCAATTCCCTCGGGCTCACCCAGGCCGAGTTCGGCGAGCGATTCGGACTGACCCGGATGCAAGTGATCGCGCTTGAGAAGGGTACCGCCAATCCAACGCGGGAAACCTTGACGAGAATTGCCAAGCCCTTCGGTTTCGTGCTCGGCTTCGTGCCCCGTCCCCGCCCCTCGGCGGCGAATTCCGAAGGCGATTGAGGGATGTCAATTCTCTTGGCTGGGCGCGATCCAGGGGATGCTCTGGACCTCGACGCCCTCATCCTTCAGCGCCTTCGATTCGTCGGGCGTGGCCTCGCCGTAGATTGGGCGGGGGGCGGATTCGCCAGGAACGTGGCGGTCGCCCGCATCCATGCCGAATCGCAAGGCCTCTGCGCCGCCACGGAGTCGAGACCAAGGCGCTGAAGGGCATGGGCTACGACATCGCCCACGACACCTGGAGCGCCACCGACGATCTGTCGGTCAATTACATGCTGTGCGGGGTTAAGGGGTAGGGGGGCTGCAGCCCGACTTTGTGTCCGACGCGGCATACACAAGCTTGTTCGTGTCCGATTTCGCGCGAAACACCATACACAAATGCCGTCCCCCCCCCTGAACCGCGGTCGAAGACGCTTCGCCGCGTCTTGACGGCGAGAGGCGTTTCGGGGATAATTTTTGTCGATGCCTATAAGGCAGTTCTCGACCGGCCTAAACGCCCGTTGGGGTGCCCCCGCCACTAAGCGGGGACCGGCTTTGCCCCGTGAGCCTTATCACGGGGCTTTTCTTTTTCCAAAATCTTGCGGCCGAATTTTCCGTATTTCCGAAGCGTCTTGACGTCATCGACAAGATAAGCTGTGCTGAATTCCCAGTGTGGAACCCGCCCTGTCTTGTGCAGCCACACCAGTATCCCCCGTAGTCCTTGGTCGGCATGCCGTTTCGGTTGGGCGGGCCGGCGCCGCCGGTCAATTCTCTTGGCTGGGCGCGATCCAGGGGATGCTCTGGACCTCGACGCCCTCGTCCTTCAGCGCCTTCGATTCGTCGGGCGTGGCTTCGCCGTAGATTGGGCGGGGGTCGGATTCGCCGTAGTGGATCTTGCGCGCCTCCTCGGGGAAGCGGTCGCCGACATAGTCGCAGGTCTTCTCGACATGCTGGCGCAGTTCGGTCAAGGCGGCGCGCATCTTTAGCGCGACCTCCTCGACATGGTGGCCGCGCGTCTTGACGAGGCGCGGGGCCATGGGCGCCTTGGCGACTTGCGGGCTGCCGCAATGCGGGCAGGCGACCTCGCCGGCCGCCATTTGCGCCTCGCAGGTTTCGCCGTTGCGGAACCACGCCTCGAAGGAGTGGTCGTGGTCGCATTTCAGTTCGAACAGGATCATGACAAGCCCATACTGCGCCAGTTTCGTCGAGAAGGGAAACGTCATGGCCAAGTCGCCGTCGCTGGAACCGTCCGCCTGGGTCGTCCGCTTCGCGTCCTTGGCGCGGCCGGGTGGGCCGGTGCTCGATCTCGCGGCGGGCGGCGGCCGGCATGCGCGGCTGTTTCTCGGACTGGGCCATCCGGTCACGGCGGTCGACCGCGAGGTCGAGGGATTGGCCGATCTCGGCCCGCGCGCCGAGGTGGTGCGGGCCGATCTCGAGGACGGCTCGCCCTGGCCGTTTCCCGAACGGCGCTTCGCCGCGATCGTGGTCACCAACTATCTGTACCGCCCGCTGTTCCCGCGCCTGCTCGACGCGATCGAGGAGGGTGGGCTATTGATCTACGAGACCTTCGCCCAGGGCAACGAGGCGTGGTCGCGCCCGCGCAACCCCGACCATCTGCTTGAGCGCGGCGAGCTGCTGCGCCTCGCCTTGTCGGGCCATCTGAGCGTCGTCGCCTTCGAGGAGGGCCTGACCCCCAAGCCTTCGGTGGTGCAGCGCCTGTGCGCCGTGGCGTCCCCCGAACCGGTCGATTTGCGCCCAGGCCCCGGCGACGCCATTTTCACTGGCGGCGACAATGCGCTATAAACCCGAGCCCCAAGCCACAGGAACACCATGAGCCATCGGCCCTATCAGGAGATCCGGCGCCGCCCGTCGCGGCGCGTGATGGTCGGCGCCGTGCCGGTCGGCGACGGCGCGCCGATCAGCGTGCAGTCGATGACCAACACGCCGACCTCGGACGTCGCCGCCACGGTGGCGCAGATTCGCGGCTTGGAGGAGGCCGGCGCCGACATCGTGCGCGTCTCGTGCCCCGACGAGGAGAGCACGGCGGCCCTGCGCGACATCGTGGCCCAGGTCCGCGTGCCGATCATCGCCGACATCCATTTCCACTATCGCCGCGCCGTCGAGGCGGCCGAGGCGGGCGCCGCCTGCCTGCGCATCAATCCGGGCAACATCGGCTCGCCCGACCGGGTGCGCGAGGTGGTCAAGGCGGCGCGCGATCACGGCCTGTCGATGCGCATCGGGGTCAACGCCGGATCGCTGGAAAAGCATCTTCTGGAGAAATACGGCGAGCCCTGCCCCGAGGCGATGGTCGAAAGCGCCCTGGAGCACGCCCGCATCCTGGAGGACAACGACTTCTTCGACTTCAAGATCAGCGTCAAGGCGTCGGACGTGTTCCTGGCGGTGGCCGCCTATCGGGGCTTGGCCAAGGCCTGCGACTATCCGCTGCATCTGGGCGTCACCGAGGCGGGTGGCTTCCGCACCGGCACCGTGAAGTCGGCGATCGGCATGGGCGCCCTGCTGTGGGAGGGCATCGGCGACACCATCCGCGTGTCGCTGTCGGCCGAGCCGGTCGAGGAGATCAAGGTCGGCTTCGACATCCTGAAATCGCTGGGCCTGCGTCATCGCGGCGTGCGCATCGTGTCGTGCCCGTCCTGCGCCCGCCAAGGCTTCGACGTGATCCGCGCCGTCGAGGCGTTGGAGGACCGTCTGTCCCATGTCGCCCAGCCGATCACGCTGTCGATCATCGGCTGCGTGGTCAACGGCCCCGGCGAAGCGCGCGACACCGATATCGGCCTGACCGGCGGGGGCGGGGGCTCGCACATGGTCTATGTGGCCGGCAACCCCGATCACAAGATCGACACCGACGCGATGGTCGATCACATCGTCGAACTGGTCGAAAGGAAGGCCGCCGCGCTGGACGCGGCGGGCAAGGGAGGATCATGAGTCTGCAACCCGTCCGCGGCACGCACGATCTGCTGCCCGAGGAAGCCCGCCGCCATCGCCGCGTCGAGGACACCGCCTTCGAGATCGCCGAGCGTTACGGCTATGGCGAGATCGCCACGCCGATCTTCGAGTTCACCGAGGTGTTCGCCCGCACCCTGGGCGAGACCTCGGACGTGGTGACCAAGGAGATGTACACCTTCACCGATCGCGGCGGCGAATCGATCACCCTGCGCCCCGAGGGAACGGCCGGCGTGGCGCGCGCCTTCATCTCGGGCGGGCTGTCGCAGCATCTGCCGCTGAAGGTCTTCTATCGCGGCCCGATGTTCCGCTACGAGCGGCCGCAGAAGGGCCGCTTGCGCCAGTTCCATCAGGTGGGCGTCGAATTCCTGGGCGTCTCGGACCCGCTGGCCGACGCCGAGGTGATCGGGCTGGGCGCCCATCTGCTCGACGCGCTGGGGCTCGAGGGCCGCGTCCAGCTTGAGCTGAACAGCCTGGGCGACGCCGAATCGCGCGCCGCCTATCGCGAGGCGCTGGTCGCCTATCTGTCGCGCTTCAAGGACTCGCTGTCGAAGGAAAGCCTCGACCGGCTGGAGCGCAACCCGTTGCGCATCCTCGATTCCAAGGACGAGGGCGACCGCCGCGTGGTCGCCGACGCGCCGCTTCTGGGCGACCACCTCAACGAGGCGTCGCGCGCCTTCTTCGACGGCTTGAAGCGCGGGCTCGACGGGCTGGGCGTCGCCTACCGGGTCAATCCCCGGCTGGTGCGCGGGCTGGACTATTACTGCCACACCGCCTTCGAGTTCACCACCGACGCGCTGGGCGCCCAGGGCACCGTGCTGGCCGGCGGGCGCTATGACGGGCTGATCGGCCAGATGGGCGGACCCGCCACGCCGGGCATCGGCTGGGCGGCCGGGGTCGAGCGGCTGGGCATGCTGCTGGCCGAGGCGCCGGCCGCGCCGCGTCCGCTGGCCCTGATCCCGATGACCGGCATGGACCAGGCCCTGGCCCTGGCCGGCGTGCTGCGCCGGGCCGGCTTCGTGGTCGATCTGGGCTTCTCGGGCAATATGGGCAAGCGCATGAAGCGGGCCAACAAGCTGGGCGCCCGCGCCGCCATCATCCTGGGCGAGGACGAGGCGGCGCGCGGCGCGGTCACCGTGCGCGACCTGGACAGCGGCGCGCAGGAGGAGGTGGCCTTGGCCGAGCTTGAAGACCGTCTCGACCGCTTCCGGTAACAGGCGGTGACCGCGGCGCCCGCCCTTCTGGCCCGCTTGGTGGTGGTTGGAGCCAACCACCGCTCCAGCCCGCTGGCGCTACGCGATCAGCTTTTCTTCGACGACGAGGCGTTGCCCGCCTTTCTGGCCGGCCTCGCGGCGCGGGGGGTGGGCCAGGCGCTCGCCCTCTCGACTTGCGACCGGGTCGAGGTGGTGGCCGCCCATCCCGATCCCGATCTCGCCGAACGGGCGATCCGCGAGGCTTTCGCCGAGCGCGCCGGCCGCGCCCCGGACGAGCTGGCGGCCCAGCTTTACGCGCTGTCGGGCGCCGCGGCGGTGCGCCACTGCTTCGCGGTGACCGCCTCGCTGGACAGCCAGATCATCGGCGAGCCGCATGTGCTGGGCCAAGTCAAGGCGGCGCATCGCCTGTGCCGTCTGGGCGGCGGCGAGGTCGAGGCGCTGTTGCAGGCCGCCTACGCCACCGCCAAGCGGGTGCGCGCCGAGACCACGGTGGCCGAGGGGCCGGTGTCGATCGCCTCGGCGGCGGTGCGGGTGGCGTGCGACCTGCACGGCGATTTGCGCCGCTGCGAGGCGCTGCTGATCGGGGCCGGCGAGATGGGGGAACTGATCGCCGAAAGCCT
>JADGAL010000232.1 GCA_015232025.1 Alphaproteobacteria bacterium | reverse complement strand
GAACCGGGAGACCGCCGCCCCAGCCGCCATAACCAAGCCTTTTCCCCAGCCCCAGCCGCCTCCTCAACCTCCAACCGCCGCCGTCCGGGCCATAGTGAGAACCGCTGGTCCACCTCGACATCCCTCGAAAAACCGATATATTGCATGTAATTTTGCCATGTCCGGCATGCCGAAATGTCTTACCGGCGCGATGGGGCATTGTGAACGGCTGGGATTCTGTTGAGGTCGGAACGCGCGAGACATGACAATCCGGACCACGCTCTATCTCGGCTTCGCCTTCGTCGTGAGCTTGCTGCTGTTCGCCGTGGTATCGGGAATCAGCGAAGTCTCGAAGCTGCGCGATCTGAGCCGGCGGATCGCCGAGGTCCGGGTGCCGACCGTCCATGCCAGCAACGATCTGGTGCGCGGCATCGACGCCTCGATGGCGCAATTGCGCAGTTGGGTCATCACCGGCAATCCCCAATTCAAGGCGGCGCGCGGCGGGGCGTGGATCGACATCGCCGACGCGCGGGATCGGATTTCGGCGCGGATCGTCGATCAGGAAACCTTGCCGCCTTGGGCCTGGAACGAGGTCGAGGCGCTGCTCGACCAACTGGCCGCCGCCCAGGCCGAGGCCGAGGCGATCGCCAACAGCCGCGATGAGCAGCCCGCCGTCCGCATCCTGGTCGAGGAGGCGAGCCCCCGCGCCGAGGTGATCGCGGCCAACATCACCGCGATGATCGACGAGGAACGTCTGCTTCCGGCGACCGCCGAGCGCAAGGCGCTGCTGGGGGCCATGGCCGACGTGCGCGGCTTCTCGGCCTTGGCGCTGGCCGATCTGCGGGCCTATCTGACCACTGGCGACCCCGAGTTCGCCGAGCATTTCGCGCGCCGCTGGGAACGTAGCGCCGAGCGCTTCGTCGATCTGTCCGCCATGCGGCACCTGCTGACCCCGGCGCAGTCCGAGGCGTTCGCCCATCTCGCCCTCGCCAGGGACCAGATCGAGCCCCTGCAACGCAAGATGCTGGGCATCCGCGCCTCGGACGAGTGGAACGTGGCCCGCCACCTGATGACCCAAAAGGTCGAGCCGCTGGCCGGCGCGCTGCTGCGGCTGCTGGTCGGCGCGATCGGCCCGGATCACACCCGCGGCGGCGGCCTGGTCCACATGCAGCACGAGTCCTTGAAGACCGACAGCGCGGCGGCGCTGGCCGATGTGGACCACTTCATCGCCCAGCACGGTGCGCTTTTGTTCCTAGGCGGGAGCTTCGCGGCCCTGATCGGCTGGTACTCGGCCCGCGCCACGGTGGTTCCGCTGCGCCGCATGACCGAGGCGATGCACGATCTGGCGATCGGCGATCTCGAAATTTCGGTGCCCGACATCGGCCGACGCGACGAGATCGGCGAGATGGCCGCCGCCCTGGTGGTGTTCCGCGACGCGGCCATCGAGAACCGGCGGCTGACCGTGGAGTTGGAACGCCACCGCCACACCCTGGAGGAGCAGGTCGCCCTGCGCACCGCCGAACTGGTCATGTTCCGCCAGGCGGTCGAGCAGAGTCCGGTCTCGGTGGTGATCACCGACACCAGCGGTCGGATCGAATATGTCAACCAGACCTTCGTCGAGAACTCGGGCTACGCCGCATTCGAGGTTCTGGGCCGCAATTCCAGCTTCCTGAAGTCGGGCTTCACCCAGGCCGACGATTACGAAACGCTGTGGCGCACCATCCTGGGCGGCGACTCCTGGTCCGGCGAGTTCCACAACCGCCGCAAGGACGGAACCCTTTACTGGGAACGGGCGCTGATCGCGCCGATCCGCGAAGCCGACGGCAGCTTCGACCGCTTCATCGCGATCAAGGAGAACATCTCGGACCGCCGCGCCACCGAGGCCCTGCTGGCCGAGCGGAGCCGGCATCTGCAACTGGTCCTGGGATCGGCGCCCGGCGCCGTCTACATGGTCGATACCGAGTACCGGCTGACCTTCGCCAACGGCCTGTTCGCCACCTACTTCGCCCTTCCCGAAGAACTGACCCGCGTCGGCATCGCCTTCAACGAGGTCTTGCTGTACCGGGCGCGGCGCGGCGATTACGGTCCGGGCGACCCCGACGCCTTGGCCGCCGATCGCATCGCCTCGTTCTTCGAGACCACCCCCGACAAGGCGCGGACCTCGCAGACCACGGTGCCCGGCGACCGCACGATCAGCATCACCCGCTCGGAACTCAGCACCTCGGGCTATGTGCTGGTCGCGGTCGACATCACCGAGCAGGTGCGGGTGGCGCGCAATCTCGCCACGCTCAACGCCTGCAACGAGGCCGTGGCGCTGTCCGCCAGCGAGGAGGACCTGCTGTCGGGCGTGTGCCGCATCCTGGTCGAGACCGGCGGCATGTGGCTGGCCTGGATCGGCTACGCCGAGGGGGACGCCGTGCGCGCCGTCGCCCAGCACGGCAACGGCGATCAGATCGACACCCGGCGGGGGCCGGTGGGCGCGGCCATCCGGGACGGCGCCGTCAGGGTGGTGGGCCGGGCCGTCGCCCTGCCCTTGATGGACCGCGACGACCAGCCGATCGGCGCCATCTGCGTCCACGCGGCGAACGGCAGGCCGCTTGACGACGGCGTGGTCGAGATGCTGGGCCACATGTCGCGCAACCTCGCCCACGGCATCCTGGCGCTGCGCACGGTGGCGGCGCGGGTCACCGCCGAAGAGGGCATGCGCGCCGCCAAGGAGCAGGCCGAAAAGGCCAACCGCCTGAAAAGCGACTTCGTCGCCAATATGAGCCACGAAATCCGCACGCCGATGAACGCCATCATCGGCATGGCCCATCTGGCCCTCAAAGGCGAAATCCCTTCGCATCTGCGCGACAAGGTCGGAAAAATCCAAAGCGCCGCCCAGCATCTGCTGGGCATCATCAACGACGTTCTCGACTTCTCGAAGATCGAGGCCGGCAAGCTGACCATCGAGCATCGGGAATTCACGCTCGACCATGTCCTCGACCACGTCGCCGAAATGGTCGCGGAAAAGGCCGCCGCCAAGAATCTGGAATTCGCCCTGGAGATCGACCGGGCGGTGCCGCGCGAACTTGTCGGCGATTTCCTGCGGCTGGGGCAGATCCTGATCAATTACGCGGTCAACGCGGTGAAGTTCACCGAAGCGGGCGAGGTGGTCATTCGCGGCGAGGTCGTCGAAGAGGGCGAAAGCGACGTGCTGCTGAAATTCTCGGTCAGCGACACCGGCATCGGCCTGACCGGGGAACAGGTCTCGCGGCTGTTCCAATCCTTCCAGCAGGCCGACGCCTCGACCACCCGCCGGTTCGGCGGCACCGGATTGGGTCTGGCGATCTCGAAGCAACTCGCCGAGTTGATGGGCGGCACGGTGGGCGTGGTCAGCCAGCCGGGCAAGGGCAGCACGTTCTGGTTCACCCTGCGCCTGGGCAAGCCGAAGAACGCGACCCCGCTGTCGCCCACCGCCTCGAACGTCGCGGGGCGGCGGGTGATCATCGTCGATGACAGCAAGACCTCGCGCGCCATCCTGTCGGGCATGCTGGAAAGCATGGGTCTATGGGTCGATCAGGCCGAATCGGGCGCCATGGCGCTGGACATGATCCGGGACGCCGAGACCCCCTACGAGGCGGTGTTCCTGGATTGGCGGATGCCCGGCCTGGACGGGTTCCAGACCGCCGGGCGGATTCGCGCGATGACCGAGGGCGGGGAATGTCCCGCCCTGGTGCTGGTGACCGGCTATGGCCGTGGCGACGTCCTGCGCAATGTCGACGCCAAGATGATCGACGAGATCGTCCTGAAGCCGGTCAGCGCCTCGACCCTGTTCGAGACCGCGGCGCGGGCCTTGAAGCTCAACTCCGGCTCGCGGCAGGCCACGACGCCGATCAAGGCGCGGAGCCCCGAAGACGAGTCGATCATGGCGGGGGCGCGCATCCTGCTGGTCGAGGACAACGACCTGAACCAGCAGGTCGCCAAGGGATTGCTCGAGCATGCCGGCCTGATCGTCGACATCGCCGCCAATGGCGCGATCGCCGTGGCCATGGTGGCCGAAACCAATTACGACGCCGTCTTGATGGACATGCAGATGCCGGTGATGGACGGGCTGGAGGCCACCCGCCGCATCCGCGCCGACCGACGCTTCGTCGATCTGCCGATCATCGCGATGACCGCCAACGCCATGGAGGGCGATCGTCGCCTGTGCCTCGAAGCCGGCATGAACGACCATGTCGCCAAGCCCTTCAACCCCGATGATCTTTACGCGGTGATCAAGCGCTGGGCCACCGGAGACGGCGGATCGGACCAGTTCGGCGGCGCCTTCGCCGACATGGTGGGCGAGGACGTCCGGCTGCCCCTGGGCGTTCCGGGCCTGGACATCCGCGCCGGCTTGCGACGCCTGGCCGGCTTGAAGGCGCTTTATCGCAATCTGCTGGGCTCGTACGCCGATGGCCAGGGCGACGCCGTCCCGCGCATTCGCCGGTCGCTGGCGGACGGCGATACGCAAACGGCGCGGCGCGACGTCCATACGCTGAAGGGGCTGGCCGGAACGATCGGCGCGGGCGTTGCGCAGGAGATCGCCACCCGCCTTGAACAGGCCCTCGACGAGGGCTTGGACGTCGAGTCGCCGCTGGCCGAACTGGAACGCGCGCAAGACCTCCTGGTCGACGGCATCCGGGCCGCGTTCTCAGACCCGGTCGCCTGACGGTCAGAAGCACTCGTATTCGAGCTTCCTCAGCGCCGCGAGCGCCGCCTCGTCGTCATGCTCCTCGAACAGCTCGTCCATGTAATAAACGTGGGAATGCAGCAGCAACAGGCGATCGGCCACCGGAAGGGAATCGGCCACCGCCTTCTCCATCCGCCGCTCGAAGCGCTCCCACAGCGGATTGCGGTGCGCGGGATCGCCAAGATAGCGCCGAAGATGCCGCAGCACCTCGCCCATGTTGCCGTCGAAATCGATGTTGGCGAAGCTGACATAACGTTCGGGAACGGGGGCCGTCGTCATCATCCGGGTCCGACATGGTCAAAGACCCGCGCAGTTTGGCACAAGGCCAAGTCTTGGCAAGTTCTGGTAATGTCTCGGTTTGAAATCAATGGCGGCCTCGGTGATGGTACGGTACACGTTATGCTAAATCACCGAATGGCATCCATCCGTGACCGTTACGACACACCCGCCACCAGGAACGATCGTGCGCGTCGACCTGTCCGAGGGGTTTCGCGTCCCAGAGATGGGGAAGCGCCGTCCGGCAATTGTACTGTCTCCCCCGATTCCAGGGCGAGATATGCTTTGTACGATCGTCCCTCTAAGCACAAAGAACCCGCGTCCAGCTATGCGGCATCACATGCAAATTACTTTGAATCCGCCCTTGCCATCTCCATACGACCAGCCAACCATGTGGCTGAAGGGGGATATAGTGTTAACTGTCGCCTTCCATCGGCTTAGGTTTCTCTTCAGTCGGTGGGATGGCGGTCAGCGGGTTTATGACATTCGCACTTTGGATGCGGATACCATGGAGCGCGTGCGCGAGTGTGTCCGCGCTGGAATCGGCGTCTAGCGAGCCATTGACGGCGGAACCGCCGCGCGCCATAGTTTGGTTGTCGCCGGTCGCACCGGCAGTTAAGTCCAGCTTCGCGCTGGCCGCT
>JADGAL010000231.1 GCA_015232025.1 Alphaproteobacteria bacterium | reverse complement strand
TGGCTCCCTTCGTCGAGCGGGCCGGCGAGGACGAGCGCGCGGCGGCCGAACTCGGCCGCCTGAAATCGGTGGCGGCGGCCGGCATCGCCCATCGCGCCGAAATCTCGCTGGTCGCGGCGGGCGGGGCGCGCGAATGGTACGCCCTGGCCGCCCGCCCGATGGCCGGCGGCGTGTTGTGGACCGCCGAGGACGTCAGCCCGCGCCGCGCCATCGAGGAGACCTTGCGGCGCGAGAACGAGACGCTGTCCGACTTCCTCGATTTCCTGCCGGTCGGCTGCTATTCCGCCGACACCGAGGGCCGCTTCCGCTTCGTCAATCAGCGCCTCGCCGAGTGGCTGGGCCGCAGTCCCGACTCGCTGATCGGCGGCGATCTGCGCGAGGTGATGGGGGTGGTCCCCAACCCCGAGGAGGACCGCGCCGAAACCCGCCTGCGCGGCCGCGGCGGCGAGGTCTTCCAGGCGTTTCTCAGCCATGCGGTGTTCGACGATGGCGGCGAGACCCTGACCCGCTCGGTGGTGGTGCGCGACTTCACGCCGGAACGGCTGTGGGAACGCACCCTGAAAAGCGCCGAGCGCCGCTTCCGCTGGCTGTTCGACGACGCGCCGGTGGGCATCGTGATGGTCGATCCCGATGGCACCGTGTCGGCCTGCAACCGCGCCTTCCTGGCGATGGTCGGCGAGGCCGAGGACCCGGCGGGGCGCGAGGTGCTCGATTATCTCGACGCCGAGACCCGGATCGACGCCGCCGAGCAGTTGTCGCGGGTGCTGATGGGGCAAAGCCCCGGCGCCCATCTGGAAGTGCGCCTGACCGCGCGGCGCGACCTGATCGCCTCGCTGTATGTCAGCCCGACCGCCGAGGACGGCGCCGTCTCGGGCCTGATGCTGCATTTCATCGACACCACCGAGCGCAAGAACCTGGAGATTCAGTTCGCCCAGTCGCAGAAGATGCAGGCGATGGGCCAGTTGGCCGGCGGCGTGGCGCACGACTTCAACAACCTGCTGACCGCGATGATCGGCTTTTCCGACCTGCTGTTGCAGCGCCACGGGCCGGGCGATCCGTCGTTCGCCGACATCATGCAGGTCAAGCAGAACGCCAACCGCGCCGCCAGTCTGGTGCGCCAGCTTCTCGCCTTTTCGCGCCGCCAGGCCTTGCAGCCGCGCCTGCTCGACGTCACCGACGCGTTGACCGAGCTGTCCAACCTGCTGCGCCGCCTGCTGGGCGAGACCATCGGGCTGGACATCACCCATGGCCGCGACCTGGGTCTGGTGCGCGTCGATCCCGGCCAGTTCGACCAGGTGATCATCAATCTGGCGGTCAACGCCCGCGACGCCATGCCGGGAGGCGGCCGTCTGGCCATCCGCACCCAGTCGGTGCGGGTCGACAAGCCGGTCCAGCGCGGCCCCGAACTCATGCCGGCCGGCGACTATGTGCTGATCGAGGTCGAAGATACCGGCACCGGCATCGCCCCCGACAGCATCGGCCGCATCTTCGAGCCGTTCTACTCGACCAAGAAGGTGGGCGAGGGCACCGGGCTGGGCCTGTCGACGGTCTATGGCATCGTGCGCCAGACCGATGGATTCGTGCTGGTCGACAGCGTGGCGGGGCGGGGCGCCACCTTCTCGATCTATCTGCCGCGCCAACAGGGCGAGGCGGCGGCCCGCTTGCGCGGCCCCGAGGCCGAGGCCGCCCAGGTGGCCGGCGACCTGACCGGCGGCGGCACCGTGCTGCTGGTCGAGGACGAGGACGCGGTGCGCCTGTTCGGCGCCCGCGCCCTGCGCAACAAGGGCTGGCGGGTGATCGAGGCGGCCTCGGGCGAGCAGGCGCTGGAGATGCTGCGCGGCGACCAGACCATCGACGTGCTGGTCTCGGACGTGGTGATGCCCGGCATGGACGGCGCCACCCTGGCCCGTCTGGTGCGGATCGAGCGGCCGTCCATCCAGGTGGTTCTCATCTCGGGCTATTCCGAAGACGTGGCGCTGGGCGAGTTCCAGGGCGAACACGGCATCCACTTCCTGCCCAAGCCGTTCAGCCTCAAGCAACTGGCCGGCAAGGTGAAGGAGGTGGTCGAGGGGCGGGCTCCGATTTGAACCGGGGGCGCTCCGCCCCGAAGAGCGAAGCCGCCTGGGCGTACTGGATCTCCAGCGGGGGCAGCAGAAGCGGCAACAGATCGGCGTTGGACGCCACCGCGGTGGCCCAGGGGAAGCCGCCCCAGCTCCAGCCGGTGTTGACGTCGAAGGAAACGGGGATCGGCGTCTGATCGGCGGCCGCCATGTCGATCAGCACGGCCGGGCCGTAGCTGCGCGACACCGCGGTGCCCGGCGGCAAGTTCACCGTGGTGAACATCAGAAGCGCGGTCGATGTCGGCACCAGGATCTGCATGGCGTTGCCGTAAAGCGGCATGGCGCAGAAAGGGATTGGGCCGGTGTCGGTCGCCAAGCCGCAGGTGAATGGGGTCGTCGTGTCGTTGATGATGGCGACGGTGCCGGGAGGGGCGCCGGATTGGACGGTGCCCACACCTCCCGCCTCGACGACGAAGCATTCCCCGATCGCGACGGCGGCGCTGTAGGCGGGAGCGATCTGGCCGCCCACCGGCATGGGGGCGCTGGCGGTGAAGGCGCACTGCGAGGTCGTCAAACCCACCTGAATCAGCGGCGACAGCGCCGCCGTTTGCCACATCACGGTCGGACGCCCGGCCTTGTCCGAACACTGGGTGGCGAGAAAGCAGTAAAGGACGTAGCCGGAGTTCAAGAGCGCGGTGAGGGTCGCCGCGGCGAGGGAAACCTGGATGGTGTAGGTGGTCGATCCCACGGCCGCCTTCCTGCTTGGTGGAAAAAGGCGGGGAGGCCTGGACGGCCTCCCCGCTCCGCATGGGCCTTAGGCCGAGATCAGGCAACGCGGCTGAAACACCCTCGCCGACGACTGCACCGAATCGTCGATCAGCAGCGGAATCAGGTCCGAACTGGCCGGAATCTGCTGAGCCCAGTTGAAGCCGCCCCAGCTCCAGCCGGCATTGATGTCGTAAGCGACCGTGCGCTGGTTGGACGCGGTCAGGTCGATCAGGATGCCGGGACCATAGGACTGCTCGATCACCGTGCCGGTATTGACCGGGCGGGTCGAGAACATCAGCAGCACCTTCTCGATCGGCGCGATCACGTCCTCGTTGTTGCCATAAAGGGGGAAGGCGCAAACCGGCTGGGCGACACCGTTGGTCACCTGGGAAATGCCGGTGGTGTACTGGGTGCTGGTGGTGTTGAGAATCGAGATGGCGGTGGCCGGCCCGCCCGCCACGACGGTGCCGAGGCCGCCCGCCGAAACGTTCATCTGCTGGCCCAGAGTGATATTCGCCGCGAAGCTGGAGACGATCTCGCCGTTCGGAATGATGGTGCTGGTCGAGGTGTAGGCCTGATACTGCTCGGTCCAGCCCACCACGGTGGTGGCCGAAAAGGATTGGGTCTGGAACCACACCAGCGGCGAGCCCGCCGCCGTGCTCTGCACCGCCTTGAAACCGTACAGGACGAAGTTGCCGGACAGCAGGGTGCTGACCGTCGTCGAGTTCATCGTGATGGTCACCTGATAGGGGGTGCCGGCGTCGACGCCGACCATCGAGAGTCCGGGCGGCGAGGAGATTTCGACCTTGATCTTCTTGGCCTTGGCCGCGTTCTCCAGCCGATTGATGTTCATGACCGGGCTGCCCTGGACCACGTAGCCATCGTTCGCGACCATCGGGGCATAGGTGTAATTGCCGATGATGTAGCCGGCCGCCGAGACGATGGTCTGGACCTGGGCCTCGGTGATGGTTGGGCTCATGAAAAAGTACGTCGACATGTCTGTTCGCTCCTTGGTTGGTGTCGACAACCAGCGGGCAGGTGGCATGGGAAGCCGGCGCCCGTGGGCTGCGCGAATTAACCTGCCGACACAACCTCAACGAGTCAATAGTGTTCCGATGAGTCCTAAAGGTAAAATATTTTCACCATACGCCCGTATACACAGCGAAGCCGCGTGCCGCCAGGCCTCAGAACATCGATGGAACATTGCCTCTTGCCAAAGGGAACGGAAGGTGTACAGTTACCGTCGATTGCAACGCCTGCCGCACCTGTGAGACAAAGGGGCCGAACATGAGTCAGACCGCGTTGAGGCTGGTGGACAAGGAAACCATGGACAAGCAGAAGGCACTCGACGCGGCGCTGAGTCAGATCGAACGGTCGTTCGGCAAGGGCTCGATCATGCGGCTCGGGCAAAGCGACACGGTGGTCGAGACCGAGGTGGTGTCCACCGGGTCGATCGGCCTGGACGTGGCGCTGGGCATCGGCGGCTTGCCGCGCGGCCGCATCATCGAGGTGTACGGGCCGGAAAGCTCGGGCAAGACGACGCTCGCCCTGCACGTCATCGCCGAGGCGCAGAAGAAGGGCGGAACCTGCGCCTTCGTCGACGCCGAACACGCGCTCGACCCGGTCTATGCCCGCAAGCTGGGCGTCAATCTGGGCGAGTTGCTGATCTCGCAGCCCGACGCGGGCGAGCAGGCGCTGGAGATCGTCGACACGCTGGTGCGCTCGGGCGCCATCGACGTGCTGGTGGTCGACTCGGTGGCGGCCCTGGTGCCGCGCGCCGAACTGGAAGGCGAGATGGGCGACGCCCATGTCGGCCTGCACGCCCGGCTGATGAGCCAGGCCTTGCGCAAGCTGACCGGCTCGGTCTCGAAGTCGCACACCATCGTCATCTTCATCAACCAGATCCGCATGAAGATCGGCGTGATGTTCGGCAACCCCGAAACCACCACCGGCGGCAACGCGCTGAAGTTCTACGCCTCGGTGCGCCTGGACATCCGCCGGATCGGCGCGATCAAGGACCGCGACGAGGTGGTCGGCAACCAGACCCGCGTCAAGGTGGTCAAGAACAAGCTGGCCCCGCCCTTCAAGGTGGTCGATTTCGACATCATGTACGGCGAGGGCATCTCGAAAACCGGCGAACTGCTGGATCTCGGCGTCAAGGCCGGCGTGGTCGAGAAGTCGGGCGCCTGGTTCTCGAGCAACAGCCAGCGCATCGGCCAGGGCCGCGAAAACGCCAAGACCTTCCTCAAGCAGAACCCCGCCATGGCCGCCGAGATCGAAGCCGCCATCCGCCAGAACGCCGGCCCGATCGCCGAAGCCCTGTCGGGCGGCCCCGGCGACCTGGACGGCGCCCCGGTCGAGGAATGATCATGGCTTCGCCGGCCCGCCCCGGTTTGGGGAGCGGGTCGGCGGGTCGACGGTATCTTCGAGGAAGGCGGAGGCGATGCCGACGGTCCTGAACGAATGTGGCTGCCGGGTCTACTTCCACAGCCATGAACCGAACGAGCCTGCGCATGTGCATGTGGACAAGGGCGGCGGATCGGCCAAAATATGGCTGGAGTCGGTCACGGTCGCGCGCAACGTCGGTCTGGCGCCCCATGACCTGGGTGAGATGATGCGGTTGGTGCGCAAACACCGAGATCACCTGATGGAGGCTTGGGATGAGTATTTCGGTCCCCGAAGCGGATGAGCGGGTCATGGATGTGCGCGTCGATGACGATCGTCTTTCCGTCGACCTGATGGATGGGCGAACCATCACCGTTCCGCTGGCGTGGTACCCGCGCCTGTTGGACG
>JADGAL010000230.1 GCA_015232025.1 Alphaproteobacteria bacterium | reverse complement strand
TGCGCGTCAGGTTGCGCAACCCGCCTTTCGAGGCGTCGTAGCCGGCCGAGCCGGCCCGCGGGATTTCCTGGTGGACCGAGGTGACGTTGATGATCTTGCCCTTGCCTCCCGCCCGGCGGCGCATTCGGATGAACAGCCGACAGCAGAAGAACGGGCCGTAAAGATTGGTCCGCAACATGTTGTCCCAATCCTCGATCGGCATGTCGGCGACCTGCCGGCCGGTCGAATCGATTCCCGCGTTGTTGACGAGGATGTCGGGCAGTCCCAGCTTTTCCTCGGTTTCCTGGAAGAGTCGCTCGACCTCGTCGGGCTGGCGCTGGTCCAGCCGGACGACGATGGCGCGGCGGCCGGCCGCCTCGATCAACGTCCGCGTTTCCTCGGCGCCGTTCCGGGCATGGAAATAGGTGACGGTCACATCCGCCCCCTCTTCGGCGAACGCCACGGCGGTCGCCCGACCAATGCCGGAATCCGACCCGGTCACGATGGCGATCTTGCCCTTGAGCATGTCGGTCATCCATCCCTCCCGCTCGGGGCATCGGCCCGAGGGACCGAGCCCCCAAGCCGATGCGTTCGCCAAGCCTATCGCCGCTGCTCTTGCTGGTTCTTGGGAATTTCCGCCTGTTCGGGCATCGCTTCGCCGCCGGCCCGCCAGTAGGGGGTCACGCCATAGCGCTGATAAAGCGAGCTCAACTGGGTGGCGCGGACGCTGTGGGGCAAGTCATCGCGATTGAGCGCGGGCGCCGCTTCGATCGCCTCGGCGGACGCGGTGACGCGGTAGGTGTCCTGATCGAGATTCCACTTCATGGCCGCCAGCGGGATGGGGACCCATTCCTCGCCCATACCCAGGAAGCCGCCGCGCGCCAGCAGGACATAGGCGACTTGCCCATGCGCGGTATCGATCATCACATGGTCGATTTCACCGACCTCTTGCCCGTTCTGGGAAACGACCACCGCTCCCCGCATCTGGGACGGCCGCGCCAGCGTCGGAGGCACCAAGGTCGTGATCACCTCGCGACCAATCAGAACCCGCGCCCCCTCCTGGGGGGCTTGCGCCTGTTGCTGGCCTTGCTGCGGGGATTGCTGCGGGGATTGCTGCGCCGACTGCCGCCGCTGGCCTTGTTGCGGGGATTGCGGCTGGCCCTGTTGCGCCTGCCGCTGGCCCTGCGGGGCGCCGTAGTAGTCGACGATGCTGGTGATGAGCGCCGGCGTGGTGAGGTCGACCAGGGTGTCGCGGTTGATGCGGGGCGCCTGGTTGATCTGGCTCTTGCTCACATTCAGGCGGATGTCGCCCCCGGCCGGAACGTCGGCCACCTGCCGCCACGGCACCACCGTCAGTTCCTCCTCGCCGAAATCGAGCAGTCCAGCGGAACCGACGACCACGTTTTCGGCCTGTCCCGTGACCGTCGAAATCAGGATGTACTCGACCTCGCCGGCCGGCGCGCCGGTATTGTCGCGCACCATCCGTCCCACGATGGACGAAGCGACCTCGACCGGGATGCGGGTGGACATCGCGAGGGCCTGCCGCTCGCCGGCCTGCGGGGCGGGCATCCGCGCCTTTTGATCGGAAGGCGCCTGCTGCGCGAGGGCCGGCGCCGCGGCCAATGCCAAGGCCAGCGCCGAGGTGGCGATGAAGCGTTGCATAATCCTTCTCCCGGATGTTTACGCGATATCCTGTTCAACGCCGACGCCCCGGCAAGGTTCGCCGCCTTTTCGGCGCTCAACGGTCGCGCGCCTCGGCGACCTCCGCCCATTGCCGGCGCAACTGGTCCATGGCGGCGTGGAACATGGTCCGCTGGGTCTCCCAATTGGGGCCGGTCGTCTGCTTCAGCTTCTGCCAGTTCTGCTGCGCGACCCGATACGAGCGGCGCAAGGCCCGCACCTCGGCGTGATCGCTTCCCAGCAGTCGTTCGGCGTCGGCGATCCGGCTTTGCCAAATGCGCAGCTCGGCGGCCAGGCGCCGCTCCTCCAATTCGCGGCCGGGGGTGGCCGTCACGTCGGGCGTCTCGGTCAACGGCCGCATGGGCGCCAGCTCCGCGCCGAAGGCCGCGCCCGACAGGGTGCCCAGGGCGACCGCCAAGGCGATGAGGTTTCGCATGTCACTCCTCCCAAGAACGGGTGTCAGCGTCCCGACGCCAGTCGAAGCACCTCGGCGACGTGCATCGGGTGGTGGGCGGTCGCCTGGCGGATCTGCTCGCGGCAGGAAAACCCGTCGGCGATGACGAACGTTCCAAGGCCCGCTTCGCGCACCGCCGGCAACAGGACGCGCTCGGCGCAGGCCATCGACACCGAATAGTGTTTCTCCTCGAACCCGAACGAACCGGCCATGCCGCAACAGCCGGTCTCGGGGACGCGGCAATCCAGGCCCATGGCCGCCATCACCCGCCGCTCACCCTCGAGGCCAAGCACCGCCCGCTGATGGCAATGGGGATGGAACAACGCCGAGCCCCGCAGGCGGGGCGCCCGCCAGCCCTCGCGCTTGTCCAGGAAGTCGGGCAAGCTCTGCGCCAATTGGCCAAGCCGCCGGGCCCGTTCGTCTTTGGGAAACAGCTCTTGCAGCTCGTCCTTCAGGGTGGAAAGGCAAGCCGGCTCCAGCACGACCAGCGGAACATCCTGGCGAATGTCGTCGGCCAGCGCGTCCAGCAGCCCGCCCAGTTGGCGGCGCGCCAGATCGAGCATTCCCCAAGCGTAGAGCGGACGCCCGCAGCAGACGCGGCGGCGCGGGATGTCGACGCGCAGCCCCGCCCGTTCCAGCACCTCGGCGGCGGCCCACAGGATGTGCGGATCGAAATGATCGGTGAAGGTGTCGGGGAACAGCACCACCCGCGGCCCGCCGCCCTTGGGGCCGCGGCGGCGGAATCCCCTGGAGAAGGTCTGGCGCGCGAAGCGTGGCATCGACCGCTGGGGGGCGATGCCGCCCGCCCATTTGGCCGCCCGCGACAACCCCGGCGCCGACAGGGCGAAATTGGCGACGGTCGGCATCAGCGCGGCGGCCCGCGCCCACCAGGCGATCAGCCCCATGCCGTAGGCTTCGCGCGGGCGCGGCCGTCCCTTGTAATAGTGGCTGTGGAACTCGGCCTTGTAGGTGGCCATGTCGACATTGACCGGGCAGTCCTTCTTGCATCCCTTGCAGGCGAGGCAAAGGTCCAAGGCGTCGTGAACCTCGTCCGAGCGCCAGCCATCGTCGATCGCGCCGCCGTGGATCATCTCGAACAGCAGGCGGGCGCGGCCGCGGGTCGAATGCTTCTCCTCGAGCGTCGCCATGAAGCTGGGGCACATCACGCCTTCGCCTTCGGTGCGCCGGCACGTGCCGACGCCGACGCAGCGCAACGACGCCCGCAGGAAGCTGCCGCGATCGGCGGCGAAGGCGAAGGCGGTCTCGCGTTCGCGCGGCTGGAAGTCCGGGCCGAGACGCAAATTGGCGTCCTGGGGTTGGGAATCGACCAGCTTGCCGGGATTCATCAGGCCGGCTGGGTCCCAGATGGCCTTGAAGTCGCGGAACGCCGCGACCAGCCGGCCCCCGAACATCCGTTCAAGCAACGGGCCGCGCGACTGGCCGTCGCCGTGCTCGCCCGACAGCGAGCCGCCATGCGACACCACCAGATCGGCCGCCGCCTTGGTGAACGCCTTGTACCGGTCCACCCCCTGGGCGCCGAACAGGTCGAAGTCGATGCGGCAATGGACGCAGCCATCGCCGAAATGGCCATACAGCGAGCAGTCGTAGCCGAACCGGTCCAGCAAGGCCCGGAACTCGCGCAGATACGCCCCCAGCCGCTCGGGGGCCACCGAGGCGTCTTCCCAGCCCGGCCAGGTCAACGGCTGGCCCGGCACGTTGGCGGTGGCGCCCAGCGCCGATTCGCGCACCTCCCAGACGCGCGCCTGTTGGCGCTTGTCGGCATAGACCGCCATGGCCGGCGCGTTCGGATGGCGCCGCAAGCGTTCGCAGGCGTGCCGCGCCGCGTCCTCGGCGGCCTGGGGCGAGTCGCCGCCGAACTCGGCGATCAGCCATCCGCCACCCTTGGGCAGCATTTCGGCGCTCTCGGCGTGCAGGCCCTTCTTGCGCATGAATTCGACCAGCTTGCCGTCGATGCCTTCCAGCCCGACCACGCCCAGCCCGCGGATTTCGACCACATGATCGGCGGCGTGGTAGACGTCGGGATAGCCGAGCAGCAGCAGCGCCCGGTGCGGCGGCGACGGCACCAGATCCAGTTCCGCTTCCAGGATGGTCACCAGCGTGCCCTCGCCGCCCACCAGGGCGCGGGCGACGTGAAAGCCGTTCTCGGGCAGCAGCTCGTCGAGATTGTAGCCCGACACCCGCCGGGGGATGCGGGGATAGCGGGCGCGGATCTCGTCGGCGTGGGCGTCCCGCAGCGCCCGCAGGCGCGCGTAAATCTCGCCACGCCGGCCGCCGGCGGCGATGATCGCGTCAAGTTCCGCGTCGGGCGTCGCCCCCACCGTCATGCGCAGCCCGTCATAGGTCAGCACCTCCAGCGAGCGGACGTTGTCGGCGGTGCGTCCGGCCATCACCGAATGGATGCCGCAGGAGTTGTTGCCCAGCATGCCGCCCAGCGTGTTGTGGTCGTGGGTGGCCGGATCGGGGCCGAAGGTCAGGTGGTGGCGTTCGGCCTCGGCCCGCAGATGGTCGAGCACGCAGCCGGGCTGAACCCGCGCCGAGCGGGCGTCCGGATCGAGCGCGATCACCCGCCGCAGGTACTTCGAACAGTCGATCACCACCGCCACATTGCAGCATTGGCCGGCCAGGCTGGTGCCGCCGCCGCGCGCCAGCACCGGCACGCCATGGCGGCGGCAGACGTCGACGGCCGCCACCACGTCCTCGATGGTGCGCGGCACCACCACGCCGATGGGAACCTGGCGGTAGTTCGAGGCATCGGTGGCGTAAAGCGCGCGACTTCCGCGGTCGAAGCGCACCTCGCCCTCGCACCGCCGGCTCAACTCGGCGGCCAGCAGGTCGGCTTTCGGCATGTCAGATCATCTCGCGCACGCGGTTCCCCAGCGCGGTCAGCGCGATCTTGCCGCGATGGGGCGTGCCCTTGGCCAGCGCCTCGGCGAAGTGCTTGGCCTGCTTCCAAGCGATCTTGGGTGGCATCGGCGCCTCGTTGGGATCGACCACCGCCTCGATGACGCACGGCCCCGGTTCGGCCAGCGCCTTGTCGAGGATTTCGCCGCAGGTCGCCGGGTCGTCGATGGTGTAGGCGGCGCAGCCCATGGCGCGGGCCAGCATGGCGAAGTCGATGGGCTGAAGCTCGCAGCCAAATTCCGGGTTGCCAAGGAACACCATCTGCTCCCACTTGATCTGGCCCAGGGTGTTGTTCTTGTTGATCACCACCTTGACCGGCAGCCCGTACTTCACGCAGGTCGCCAGCTCGCCCATCAGCATGGTGAAGCCGCCGTCGCCCACATAGGCGACCACCTGGCGGCCGGGATAGGCGATCTGGGCGGCGATGGCGTAGGGGAAGCCATTGGCCATGCTGGCGAGGTTGCCCGACAGCGTACACATCTGGCCGCGCCGGTACGGGATTTGGCGGGCGTACCAAGTGGCGATGGTGCCGGAATCGCTGGTGAAGATGGCGTCTTGCCGAAGGCGCTTGCCCAGCTCCCACGCCACCACCTGC
>JADGAL010000022.1 GCA_015232025.1 Alphaproteobacteria bacterium | reverse complement strand
AACGAGGGATCGCCATCGGCCTGCGTCTCGGGCGACAGCCGCGACGGATGGGATTTCAGGAACAGGCTCTTGTCGGGGTATTGCAGGCAGGTCAGCGCCGCCGCGTTGCATTCGACGAACGCCCCGCCCTCGATGATCCAGGTCGGGTCGGGCGAGGAGTCGAACAGCGTCTGGAACAGGGCTTCGCTCGCGCCGGGGCGCCGCCGTCGCCACGCCCACACGGCGAGCCACAGCGACAACACGGCCAACGCCCCAAGGGCGGCGGATAACAACATCGGGCAACCCCCGTGGACTTCCCAGCCCACGGGTATAGCCCATTCAGCCGCCAAAAGCATTCAGCCCGGTGATCGCCCGGCCCAGGATCAGGGCGTGGACGTCGTGGGTGCCCTCATAGGTGTTGACCGCCTCGAGGTTCATGACGTGGCGGATGACGTGGAATTCGTCGGCCACCCCGTTGCCGCCATGCATGTCGCGGGCGACACGGGCGATGTCCAGCGCCTTGCCGCAGTTGTTGCGCTTCATCAGCGAGATCATCTCGGGCCGCATCTCGCCCGCGTCGAACAGGCGGGCGAGCCGCAGGCAGGCGTGCAGGCCCAGCGTGATCTCGGTCTGCATGTCGGCCAGCTTCTTCTGGATCAACTGGTTGGCGGCCAACGGCCGGCCGAATTGCTTGCGGTCCAGGGTGTATTGGCGGGCGGCGTGCCAACAGAACTCGGCGGCGCCGATCACCCCCCAGGCGATGCCGAAGCGGGCGCGGTTCAGGCAGCCGAACGGACCCTTCAGACCCTCGACATTGGGCAGCAGGTTCTCGTCGGGGACGAACACCTCGTCCATCACGATTTCGCCGGTGGCCGAGGCGCGCAGCGAGAACTTGCCCTCGATCTTGGGCGCCGACAGGCCCTTCATGCCCTTTTCCAGCACGAAGCCGCGAATGATCCCATCCTCGGTCTTGCCCCACACCACGAACACGTCGGCGATCGGCGAATTGGTGATCCACATCTTGTTTCCGGTCAGCACGTAACCGCCGTCGACCTTCTTGGCGCGGGTGCGCATCGATCCGGGGTCCGAGCCGGCGTCGGGCTCGGTCAGGCCGAAGCAGCCGACCAACTCGCCGGTGGCCAGCCGCGGCAGCCATTTGCGGCGCTGCTCCTCGGTGCCATAGGCGTGGATCGGGTGCATGACCAGCGAGGACTGCACGCTCATCGCCGAGCGATAGCCGGAATCGACCCGCTCGACCTCGCGGGCGATCAGGCCATAGCAGGCGTAGCTGACATGGGCGCAGCCATACTCCTCGGGCAGCGTCGGGCCAAGAAAGCCCATCTCGCCCATCTCGTTCATGATCTCGCGATGGAAGACCTCGTGCCGGTTCGCCTCGGTGACCCGCGGCATCAGCTTGTCTTGGCAATAGGCGCGGGCGGAGTCCCGCGCCATGCGCTCATCCTCGGACAGGCAGTCCTCCAACAGCAGCGGATCATCCCACTGGAAGCGGCGCTCTGACATCGGTCGGTCTCCAAAAGGGGTGGTTTCGAACGGGCTTGACGCGATTTCTGGTATTGTGGTACGTCAATGCCATAATGGTAACCGCGCCAACGCCAACCCGTCAAGGGCGCTAAGGCCAAGATAATCACGAGGGGAGGGGAAATGTCGAAGACTCCGCGTCGCTGGCTGATGACCGCCGTCGGCGAACCCATGGTCCGCCAGGATTTCGAGCCGGCCGCGCCGGGTGCGAACCAGGTGGTGGTCGAAATCGCGGGCTGCGGCGTCTGCCACACCGATCTGGGCTACTACTATGACGGCGTGCGCACCAACGCGCCCCTGCCGCTGGTGCTGGGCCACGAGATCAGCGGGCGGGTGTGCCAAGCCGGCCCCGGCGCCGAGTCCTGGATGGGCCGTGCCGTGGTGGTTCCCGCCGTGATTCCCTGCGGCGAATGCGATCTGTGCAAGCGCGGCAAGGGCACCATCTGCGCCCGCCAGGCGATGCCCGGCAACGACATCCAGGGCGGGTTCGCCAGCCACATCACGGTGTCCGCGACCGGCCTGTGCCCGGTCGACGAGGCGCATCTGGCCAAGGCCGGGCTGGGCTTGGCCGATCTGTCGGTGGTGGCCGACGCGGTGACCACGCCCTATCAGGCGGTGGTGCAGGCCGAGGTTCGGCCGGGAACCCTGTGCGTGGTGATCGGCGTGGGCGGCGTGGGCGGCTATTGCGCCCAGATCGCCGCGGCGTTCGGCGGCACGGTGGTGGCGATCGACGTCGACCCGGTCAAGCTGGACGCCATCTCGCGCCACGGCGCCTCGATGACCATCAACGCCCGCGAGGCCGATCCCAAGACCCTGAAGAAGACCATCGCCGCCTTCGCCAAGGAAAAGGGTCTGTCGACCCGCGAATGGGCGATCTTCGAGTGCTCAGGCAGCGGCGCCGGTCAGACGACCGCCTGGAGCCTGCTGGTCCACGGCGCCACCCTGGCGGTGGTCGGCTTCACCATGGACAAGGTCGAGATGCGGCTGTCCAACCTGATGGCCTTTCATGCCCGCGCGCTGGGCAATTGGGGCTGCCCGCCCGAGCTTTATCCCGGCGCCCTCGATCTGGTCCTGGACGGCAAGATCGAGCTGGCCGCCTTCGTCGAGCGCCATCCGCTCGACTCGATCAACGCCATCTTCGCCGACGCGCACGCCCACAAGCTGACGCGCCGCGCCATCCTCGTTCCCTGACCCGGAGGACATCATGACCCATTTGAACGATCACAATCTGGTCGGGGAGACCGTGGTTCCCGGCGTGCTTTACGAAAAGCGCCCGGCCCGCCGGCCGAATGGCGAGATCGTTCCGGGCCTCTACAACGCCTGGATCATTCTGAACAACCCGAAGCAGTTCAACTCCTACACCACCGACATGGTGAAGGGCGTGATCCTGGCCTTCCGCGCCGCCTCGAACGCTCGCGACGTGGTCGCCGTGGTGTTCACCGGGGTGGGCGACAAGGCGTTCTGCACCGGCGGCAACACCAAGGAATACGCCGAATACTACGCCGGCAATCCGCAGGAATACCGCCAATACATGCGCCTGTTCAACGACATGGTGTCGTCGATCTTAGGCTGCGACAAGCCGGTGATCTGCCGCGTCAACGGCATGCGGATCGGCGGCGGCCAGGAAATCGGCATGGCCTGCGATTTCTCGATCGCCCAGGATCTGGCGCGCTTCGGTCAGGCGGGGCCGAAGCACGGCTCGGCGCCGATCGGCGGCGCCACCGATTTCCTGCCGGTGATGATCGGCTGCGAGATGGCGATGGTCTCGGGTTCGCTGTGCGAGCCCTGGTCGGCGCACAAGGCCGCGCGGCTGGGCATGATCAGCCAAGTCGTCCCGGCGCTTAAAGTCGACGGCACGTTCGTGGCCAACCCGACGGTGATCACCGACCGCATGCTCGACGCGTACGGCCGCGTCATCCACGGCGAGTTCAAGACCGGCGACGAGGCGGCGGCCGGCCGGGCGATGCTCAAGCAAGGCACCGTCGATCTGTCGCTGCTCGACGCCGAGGTCGAGGCGATGTGCGCGAAGATCCTGCTCACCTTCCCCGATTGCTTCACCAAGACGCTCGAGGAACTGCGCAAGCCCAAGCTCGACGCCTGGAACGCCAACAAGGAGAACAGCCGCGCCTGGCTGGCCCTCAACATGATGACCGAGGCCCGCGCCGGCTTCCGCGCCTTCAACGAGGGCACCAAGGAGGATCGCGAGATCGACTTCGTCGCCCTGCGCCAAGCGCTGGCCGAGGGCAAGCCCTGGACTCCCGAATTGACCGAAAGCCTGCTGCCGGCGGCGCGGAGGGGCGAATGACCGGCGACTCTCCCTTGAAGGTGTGGCGCGACCGCGACGGCGCGCTGCTGCGCCTGCGCCTGTCGCGGCCCAAGGCCAACATCGTCGACGCGGCGATGATCGCGGCGCTCGACCGGGCGCTGGCCGAAAATCTGGGCGACGAGCGCCTGAAGGGCGTGCTGCTCGACCACGAAGGCCCGCATTTCAGCTTCGGCGCCAGCGTGCAAGAGCACCTGCCCGAGACCTGCGCCGCCATGCTGAAAAGCCTGCACGCGCTGATCCTGGGCATGGTCGAATCGCCCGTGCCGATCCTGGTCGCGGTGCGCGGCCAATGCCTGGGCGGCGGGTTGGAGGTGGCCTTGGCCGGCCATCAGCTTTTCGCGGCACCCGACGCCAAGCTGGGTCAGCCCGAGATTCAGTTGGCGGTGTTCGCGCCGGCCGCCTCGGTGCTGCTGCCCGAGCGGATGATGCGCGGCGTCGCCGAGGCGATGCTGTTCACCGGCCGCCCGATCTCGGGCGAGGAGGGCTTCCGCGCCGGTCTGGTGCAAGAGGTCTCGCCCGACCCGGAGGCGGCGGCGCTGATGTTCTTCGACCAGGGGCTCGCTCCGCACAGCCCGTCCAGCCTGCGCTTCGCGGTCCACGCGGCGCGCCTGGACATGATCGTGCGGGTGCGCGCCAAGCTGGCCGCCGTCGAGGATCTGTACCTGTCCGGTTTGATGTCGACCAAGGATGCCGTCGAGGGGCTGACCGCCTTCCTCGAAAAGCGCGCGCCCAAATGGGAGAACTGACCATGGCCTCGACCGCCGAACTCATCGCCGCCTGCCAGACCCGCTTCGAGGATATCGACTTCAAGGACGCCCGCGCCTGGAAGGCCGCCCAGCCCGGCCGCAAGGTGGTGGGCTTCCTGCCGGTCTATGTGCCGCTGGAGATGATCCACGCGGCGGGCTGCCTGCCGCTGGGGATTTTCGGCGGCGGCGATCAGATGGAGGTGATCCACGGCGACGCGTACTATCAAAGCTACATCTGCCGCATTCCCCGGTCGACCATCGAGTTGGGGGTGACCAACCGCCTGGATTTCGTCGATGGGATGATCTTCCCCTTCGTCTGCGACGTGATCCGCAACCTGTCGGGAATGTGGAAGCTGATGTTCCCGAACGTGTGGTCGAAATTCTTCGACACGCCGCAGAATTTCGACCCCGAGATCGGCGGCGTCTATTATCAGGCCGAGCTTCAGGAATTGCGGCAGGGCCTTGAAACCCTGACCGGGCGCGCGATCACCGACGACGATCTGCGCCGCTCGATCGCGCTTTACAACGAGAACCGCGATCTGGTGCGCGCCGTCTACGCCTTGCGCGCCCGCCAGCCGTGGAAGGCGCCGACATCGGACGTCTATCTGTTGATGCGGGTCGGCCTGACCATGCCGGTCGAGGAGCACAACCAGCTTTTGCGCGACTACATGGCCGCGGCGGCGGCCGAGGACCGGCCCAAGCGCGACAATGTGCGCATCGCGATCTTCGGTTCGTTCTGCGAACAGCCGCCGCTCAACCTGATCAAATCGATCGAGATGGCCGGCTGCTACGTCGTCGAGGACGACTATTCCCTGGTCAACCGCTTCATCACCGAGGCCATCCCCACCGATGGCGACCCGATCGCCGCGCTGTCTTTGGCCTATTTGCAAAAGTCGGTCGAGACCTCGTGCAAATACGTGCCGAAGGAAGAGGACAAGGGCGTCTTCCACGTCGAGCGGGTGCGCGCCGTGGCGGCCGAGGGCGTGATCTACGCCACGCCCAGCTTCTGCGATCCGGCGCTGCTCGACCGGCCGATGATCTGCGCCCGGCTGTCGGAGGCCAAGATCCCCTACATCGCCTTCAAATACGCCGAGAACTCCGGCCAGATGCAGCCGATCCGCGAACAGGCCGGCACCTTCGCCGATTCCATCAAGCTGTGGAGCTGACCATGAGCGAAGCCGTCAAAGAGCCGTCGATGTTGCTGCAAAAGGACATGATCGCCAAGAATTACGACGCGATCACGTCCAAGCACGAGACCGGCCGCAAGGTCTCCTCCACCTTCGTTCCGGGCAACCTGAACGAGTTGCTGATGTGCTTCGACATCCTCAACAACCTGCCCGAGATCAACGCCATCCAGAACGGCATGCGCAAGCTGTCGGGCGGCTACATCATGGAGGCCGAGAAGTCCGGCCATTCCGAGGACGTCTGCACCTATGTGAAGGCCGACATCGGCATGATGGGGCGCGGCAACATCGCGCCCAACGGCAAACCCTTCCCCGATCCCGACGTGCTGCTGCTGTCTTATACCGGCTGCTACACCTTCATGAAGTGGTTCGAGCTGCTGCGCGCCGAGTACAAGTGCCCGACGCTGATGCTGCACGTCCCCTACGAGGGCGACGGCCATTCGACCAAGAACATGCGCGACTACGTGGTCAAGCAGTTGAAGGAGGTCATCATTCCCGGCCTGGAGCAGGTCTCGGGGGTGAAGTTCGACATCGACCGGCTGCGCGAATACCTCGCCAATTCCGCCAAGGCCGAAGACGATCTGGTGTGGTGCCTGGACCAGGGCAAGCGCAAACCCTCGCCGATCGATTCCTATTTCGGCGGCGTCTACTATATCGGCCCGATCTTCACCGCGTTCCGCGGCCGCCAGGACGCCATCGACTATTACAAGGCGCTGCGTCTCGAGATCCAGGCGCGCATCGACGCCGGCCAAGGCCCGATGACCCCCGAGGGCAAGTCGCTGGACGACCAGAACTATCGCCTCGTCGTCGAAGGCCCGCCCAACTGGACCAGCTTCCGCGAATTCTGGAAGATGTTCTACGACGAGGGCGCCGTGGTGGTGGCGTCGAGCTACACCAAGGTCGGCGGCATGTACGATCTGGGCTTCCGCCACGATCCCGCCAACCCGCTGGAATCCTTGGCCGATTACTGTCTGGGTTGCTACACCAACCGCAACCTGCCGACCCGCGTCGACATCTTGACCAAATATGTCGAGGAGTACGAGGCCGACGGCATCCTGATCAACTCGATCAAAAGCTGCAACAGCTTCTCGGCCGGCCAGTTGATGATCATGAAGGAGGTCGAGAAGCGCACCGGCAAGCCCGGCGCCTTCATCGAGACCGATCTGGTCGATCCCCGCTACTTCTCGGCGGCCAATGTGAAGAACCGCCTGGAAAGCTATTTCCAGATGATCGAGCAAAAGCGCCAGGGCGCCCACCGCGCCGCCTGAGGGGAGTTCCAACCATGCGTTGCTTCATCGGAATCGACCTCGGCTCGACCACCACCAAGGCGGTGGTCATGGACGAGAACCAGCACGTCCTGGGGCGCGGCATCACCAATTCGCGCTCGAACTACGACACGGCGGCGGCCGTCTCGAAGCAGGAGGCGCTGATCGACACGCGCCTGACCCTGTTCCGGCGCGGCCTGGCCTCGGTACCCGAGGTGGCCGGCCGGGTCGACGAGATCATCTCGGAACTGGAACGCCATTTCCGCCACGTCCAGTTCATGGAACAGTTGGACGATCTCGAGGCGACCTGCGTCTCGAACATCAAGGGCACCCGTTTCAGCGGCCTGGAGACGGCGGCGCGCGACGTGCTGGCCGAGGTGTTCCGGCGCCTCAAAGCCCATTCGGCGTCGCTGTTCGCGCCGGGCGCCCGGCGCAAATCGGACTTCTTCCGCGACTTGGCCGGCTCGGATTTCATGCAGATCGGCGAGGCGGCGTGCCGCGAGGCCGGGCTGGCCTTCGAGCTGATCCTCAACCTCTATGACAAGTCGATCATCGAGGTCGAGAACCGCCCGCCGGCCGGCGACATGGAGGGCAAGTTCGTGCGCGCCCTGGAAAAGGGCTCGATGACCGCCAGTTCGATCCTGAAGCCCGTTCAGGACGCCTTGGCGATCCCCTTGGAGGAAACCTACGTGGTCGGCACCGGCTATGGCCGCGTCCGGCTGCCCTTCCCCAAAGAGCACATCCGCTCGGAAATCCTGTGCCACGGCTTGGGCGCCCACATGATGTATCCCGAGACCCGCACGGTGCTCGACATCGGCGGCCAGGACACCAAGGGCATCCAGGTCGATCCGCAAGGCATCGTCGAGAACTTCCAGATGAACGACCGCTGCGCGGCGGGCTGCGGCCGCTATCTCGGCTACATCGCCGACGAGATGAACATGGGCCTGCACGAGCTTGGGCCGCTGGCCATGAAGTCGAACAAGCAGGTGCGGATCAACTCGACCTGCACGGTGTTCGCCGGCGCCGAACTGCGCGACCGTCTGGCCCTGGGCGAGAAGCGCGAAGACATCCTGGCCGGCCTGCACCGCGCCATCATCCTGCGCGCCATGTCGATCCTGTCGCGGGCCGGCGGCGTCAAGGACCAGTTCACCTTCACCGGCGGCGTCGCCAAGAACGAGGCGGCGGTGCGCGAACTGCGCAAGCTGATCAAGGAGAACTACGGCGACGTGACGATCAACATCAACCCCGAGTCGATCTACACCGGGGCGCTGGGCGGGGCCACCTTCGCCGTGCGCGCCGTGGTGCATTGAAAAAATGAAGTCAACCACCAAGGCGCCAAGACCACCAAGACGTCACCAAGAAGCCCGATCCCTTGGTGCCCTTGGTGTCTTGGTGGTTGCTCTTTTGTTTGGGAGTGAAGGCATGAGCGAGATCATCACCGCCGGCATCGACATCGGCTCGGGCTGCGTCAAGACCGTGCTGTTCAAGGTCGACGGCGCCAAGACCGAATGGCTGGGCAAGGACGTCACCCGCATCCGCAACCGCGACCCCTTCCAACTGGCGTCGGAAGGCTTCGAGGCCGTCTTGGCCCAGGCCGGGCTGAAGCGCGGTGACGTGGCCTATGTCGCCTCGACCGGCGACGCCGAGAACCTGAACTTCGCCACGGGGCACTTCTATTCGATGACCACCCACGGGCGGGGCGCCGTGTTCCTGGACCCCGAGGCGCGCTCGGTGCTGGACATCGGCGCGCTGAACGGCCGCGCCATCAAGGTCGATTCCAGCGGCAAGGTGCTGTCCTACAAGATGACCAGCCAATGCGCCTCGGGCTCGGGGCAGTTTTTGGAAAACATCGCCCGCTATCTGGGCATCGCCCAGGACGAGATCGGCTCGCTGTCTTGCGCCGCCGACAATCCCGAAAAGGTCTCGTCGATCTGCGCCGTGCTGGCCGAGACCGACGTCATCAACATGGTTTCGCGCGGCATCACCGCCTCGAACATCTTGAAGGGCATCCACGTCTCGATGGCGGTGCGTCTCGCCAAGCTGCTGAAATCGATCGGCGCCACCGACGGCATCGTGCTGATGACCGGCGGCCTGGCCCTCGATATCGGCCTGGTCGCGGCGCTGAACGAGGCGGCGGTACAAGAGAAGGTCAATCTGGTGGCCCGCAGCCACGCGGATTCGATCCAGGCCGGCGCGATCGGCGCCGCGCTGTGGGGCGCCTTCCGCCACGAGAAGCTGACCCGTTTGGGGCAGGTGGCGGCCTGAGCGCGAAGGTGTAACGCCGTTTCGGCGTATAAGAGTTATGACTTGACTGCCGTCGATCAATGGGAGAACTTTCAAGGAAGGTGATACCATTCGGTCAGCGGGGCAGCGATGTCGCGGGGTGAAGGTGGCGTGACGATCATTCCTCCCGCGATCGGGCGGGACGAAGCGACCGAAGCGACCGAAGCGCCGCCGATGGCCTCGTTCTCCAACACCATCGAATCCGCCGACCATGTCGTGTACATGCCGACCCGTCCGGGCTCGCCGCCACCGGTCGGGTCGGCGAGCCCGGCCGAGCCCCCCCCCCCGGGTCGCGACCTGCTCGGCTGCGAGGTGAGCGCCCAGACCAATCTGGTGATCGATTCCGCCCATGACCTGGCGGCACGGATCGCGCGGATGTCCAAGCAACTGCCCTATCTTGGCGATCGAAGCCAGCAGGACCTTTTGCGCCGCGAAATCGTCGAGGCGTCGGAACGCCTGTGCAATCTGGTCGGCCTTGCCTACGCTCGGGTCGAGCAACTGGGCGGATCGCCCAGCCAGAGGGAGAGCCTGGCCGGCCTGCGCACCGCCGTGGTCAGATCTTCAGGCCTTTTGGTTGTGCGCGGCGCCCGCCGCCTGACCCGCGATGCCGAAGCCCTTCGCGACGGCCGTCGCGAAAGGCCCTTCGGTATCAACGTCACCCTGGTGCGGAGGCTGAACAACCTGATCGCGCTGGTGGCGACGGCCGGCGGCTTCGACGCCATCGGCGAGGCGGCGCACCACGCGATCGACGACGCGATGGGGGCGGTGAGGGGCTGCTTGGCCCTGGAAGGCGGGTGGGCGCATCTGGCCGATTACGACGGCCGAGCGGCCGAGGCGCTCACACTTCCCGTGGTGCCGCCGCGCCGCTGCGCCATGCCCGGCGTCGCCTCGCAGCACGATGTCCTGGCCATCGCGGCCAGCCGCTCGGCCGAGCGGGCCATACCGGCTTAAGGGGCGGCATACCAAGGATTGAGCAGGTCCAGCCCCAACACCGCGAAATCCGCGGTGTTGCGGGTGACCAGAACCAGCCCGTGAGCCGCGGCCGTCGCCGCCAAGCCGGCGTCCATGGCGCCGACCGGACGTCCCGCCGCTCGGGCGCGCGCCATGACCCGGCCCCAGGCATCGGCGATGGCCGTGTCGATCGGCAGAATCCGACCTTCGAAACGCGCCGACAATTCGTCGCGCAGCCACAGCTCCAGCCGATCGCGCCGCGCTCCGGGAGTCAAGCGCTCGATGCCCTGGCGCAGTTCGGCCATTGTGACGACGCTGACGAAGGCGCGATCCTCGTCGAGATCGGCAAGCCAAGCCACCACGCCGGGTTCGGGGCGCGGCTTCGCACCCTCCGACAAGATGTTGGTATCCAATAGATAGTTCACAGGTCGACCTCGCGCGGCCCGCTTTGGTCGCGTTCGATCACCAAATCCGCTTCGCCAAGCGGCGAGGCCGCCAGGAACTCGGCCAGATCGCCTTTGCGCTTGGTCTTGCGCAGCCATTCGTCCGATGAAACCACCACCACGGCCGTGCGGCCGTTGCGCGTGATGGTTTGTGGTTCGCCGGCCAGGGCCTCCTCGATCACCTCGCTAAGCTTCGCCTTGGCCTCGGCGACGGTCCAGGTTCTCGCATTCATGACCTGCCCTCCCAGTGACTATCATGGTCAAGATAGTCACTCGGAAGGTCCGAGGCAAGATTTCATCCCGTGACCGCGCGCCGGAAGGACAGCCGCTGGGCCGGGCGGAAGCCGGCCTTCTCCAAAAAGCCCAGCAGGCCGAACTGGTTCCAGGCGACGGTGGTCCGAACCTTCTCGACCCGCAGCGAGGCCAGGTTGATCATCAGTTGCGACAACAGCGCGCGGCCGACCTCGCGGCCGGCCAAGGCGGGCGACACGCCGATCGTGTCGATCACGCCGGTGCTCAGCGTGCGGCCGAAATCGCCGTAGTCCAGCCGGGCCATCACGAAGCCGGCGAACTGGCCGTCGACCTCGGCGACCAGCGAGACGCGCACGCCCGATTGCTCCAGCACCTCGGCCAGCTTGCGGCGGTAATAGGCGCCGCGGTCGCGGCCGGTGATCTTGCGGTCGATGGCGATGATGGCGGGCAGGTCGGCCTCGACCATCGAACGCACCGGGATGCGGTCGCGCGACAGGGCCTCGAAGTCGTCGCTCGACGGATCGCTGAAATTGGCTTCGCTCATCGTTCCGCTCCGATCCGGCATTCCAACACCACCACCGGGGCCAGCGAGAAGCCGCAGGCGCCGAAGAACTGGACCAGATCGCGCTCGCCCCAATCGGCCTCGGATTGGATTTCGGCGACCCGGGCTTCGCGGAACCGCTCCTCCAACGCGTCGAGCAGGCGGCGGGCCAGCTTGCCGCCGCGCGCCTCGGGACTGATGCCGATCGCGTCGATCACGCCGGCCGGGGCGGTGCCGCCGAACTCGCCGTCGATCACATGCGCCGAGACGAAGCCCCGGATCGCGCCGTCGATCACCGCCACCAGGGTGGGAAAGCCCTGCGGCCGGGTGGCGGCGGCGGCGAAGCGTTTGGTGTAGAAGCCGCGGCGGGAATGGCCGGTGATCGCGGCGTCCAAGGCGATGATGGCTTCGAGGTCGGCCCCTTCGGCCGGCCGCACCACAAGCGCGGAACTGGTCATGCCTGCCCTCTCTTGACGCTGAGAAACATATTATGGTACGAGAATACCGATTTCACCGCCGCCGTCAAGGGGACGAGGACATGACCGTCGCGCTGCAATGGGGCTATCAGGGCCGGCTGGCCATCGTGACGGGGGGCGCGCGCGGCATCGGCCACGCCATCGCCCTCGCGCTGGCGGCCGGCGGGGCCGAGGTCCACGTCTTCGACCGCGAGCCGGGCGAGGGTGACGCCGGACTTCACGTCCACGCCGTCGACGTGTGCGACGGCCGCGCCGTCGAGGCACTGGTCGCCCAGATGGGCCGGCCGGTCTCGATGCTGGTCAACAACGCGGGCATCACCCGCGACCGCTCGATCGCCAAGATGAGCGACGACGAATGGGGCTCGGTGCTGAACGTCAACCTGACCGGCGCCTTCAACCTGATCCGCGCCGTGGCGCCCGGCATGACCGGCCAGGGCTGGGGCCGCATCGTCAACGTGGTCTCGATCAACGGCATCCGCGGCAAGTTCGGCCAAGCCAACTACGCCGCCTCGAAAGGCGGCCTGATCGCCCTGACCAAGACCGCGGCCCGCGAATTCGGCCGCAAGGGAGTCACCGTCAACGCCATCGCGCCGGGCATGGTGCTGACCGACATGACCCTTCAACTCGCCCCGGAATTCCGCCAAAAGGCCCTCGATGAAGCGGTTCTCCCCCGCCTGCCCGACGAAGACGACATCGCGGCGGCGGCGCTGTTCTTCCTCTCCGAACACGCCCGCGCGGTGACCGGGCAGGTGCTGAAGGTGGATTCGGGGCAGTATATTTGATGCCGCCCGATGAGGAGGCGGCAATGTCCGTCGTCGGAGCAAGCGAGTTCGTCGAGAGCCGCGCGCGCGAAGTCCTGGTGGTCGGGGAACTGCCCGACGACGTCGTCGCCGACATCGAAGCGGCCGAGTACGGTGTCGGTCCCAAATGAGCCTGCCGGCCCCCGTCGTTGTGGAACGTCAGTTTCTCGTTGATGGCGACGAGGGGCCGCGCGCCGCGCGGCCCCATTCCTCGGTCGGTCAGGCGAGCGATCCGGCGAGCCCAAGATGGTCGAGGCCGTTGGGCACCGAAATCAGGCCGTCGGCCGCCAACACGTCCATACGATTGTCGGGCGAGGCGTACCAGCCCTGGACGGTGAGGCGATCGGTCTCGCCCTGGATGGCCAGCACGAGATCGTCGCCGGCCCGCGACAGCCAAAGCTGATCGGCGGCGACGTCGGGGGCGAAGCGGATCACGTCCCCATCGGCCGCGAAGGAATCCGACACGAGATCGGCTCCGCTGCCGCGTCCGAACAGAATGGTCTCGGCGTCGGCCGTGCCGGCCAGGGTGTCGTCGCCGTTGGTGCCGAACCAGGTGCCGCCGGGACCGCCGAACACCTGATAGAAGACGTCGGGACCGGCGGTCGCCCAAGTCGCGACCAGACCGCCATCCGGCGTCGCCGCCAGCGCGCCGGCGATCGGCCCCATCCAGGCGGGATAGGCTTGCTGCGGCATTTGCCGGGACTCGCCAAGCGGCGTCCCCAGCGCGTCGAAATCCCGCATCCAGGCGCCCCACGATCCCGCCGCCGACGCGTTCCACATCGCGGTGAAGCCGCCGTCCGGGGTGCCGGCCAGCAGGGGGCAGGAGGTGACGCCCGGGGCCAGCGCGAACTCGTCCCCGAGCGGGGCGCCCTGGTCGTCGTAGATCCGCGCGAAGGTGCTGGGCGCACCGTCATTGGCATAGGACGCCCATCCGATGACGAATCCGCCACCGGCCAGCGCCGCGACCGTCACCGCTTCCTGAAAACCGCTGGTCGACTGGTTGATCTGGACAGCGCTCCCCAGCGCGTCACCCGCCTCGTCGTAGCGGCGCGCATAGACGCCCAGGGCGCTGGTGTCGTAGTCGCTCCACGCCACCACATGGCCGCCATCGGCGAGCCGTACCAGCCCAACCTCCTGGTAGCCGTGCGAGACCTGATGCGCGGACCCCACCACGGTGGTCTCCAGCAGATTGCCCTGGGCGTCGCAACGCAGGGTGCGGATCTCGGCGCCGCCGAAGATTCCCGCCACCATGAAGCCGCCATCCGGGGTGGCCATCACATCGCTGAACTGCGTGGTGCCGCCGGCGAGGGCGCGATTGGCGCCGACCGGCTGGCCCGCCTCGTCGTAGATCTGGACGTAGAGCGTGCTGTTGGCGACCGTCGCGGGCCAGACTCCCGAAGGCCAGATCACCGCCCAGCCGCCGCCTTCCAAAGCGCACACCCGCGGTTCGGTCTGGCTGCCGGCCATCGGCGCGTTGACGGCCAGCTCCGGGCTGGTGGGATTGCCCGCGGCGTCGTAGAAGCCGATCTGGACGCTGGGATTGCCGTCCTCGCGATACCAGGAATAGCGCGCGATGGCGATGTCGCCATTCGCCGCGACGGCGATGTCCGGGGCGGTCCGGCTCGGCCAGGAGGTGTCGAGCAGCCGCGGTTCGCTCGTGGTGGGCGGCGCCAGCGTGGTCACCATTCCCTGGTCCCAGGCGCTCCACACCGTTCCGTTCGAGGCCCGCACCGCGAAGCCGTCGTCGCCCCGGCCCTCGCCGCCCACGAAGGCGACGTCGTCCAGATCGGCGGCGGCCACCGTGAAGCCGACCCCGTCGGCCTGACGGACGCCGTTCACGGTGAAATAGCCGCTGCCCCAATGGGCCGAGGTGTCGCGGAACTCGTAGGCGGTGATCACATGGTCGCCCTCGTCGACCAGCGACGACGCGGCCAGCGCCGCATGCGGCCGAATCGCGCCGTCGATGGCATCGACCAACCGAGGCGGCACGAAATACCCGTCGCCCGAAGCGGCCACCAGGGTGTCGATCGCGCCCGCGTCCAGCACCAAGCCGTCGCCGGCGATCACCTCGACGCGGTTGTCGGGCGAGGCGTACCAGCCCTGAACCGCGATGCGGTCGGTGCCGCCCAGGATGGCCAGCACCAGATCGTCGCCTTCCCGCGACAGCCAAAGCTGATCGGCGGCGACGTCGGGGGCGAAGCGGATCACGTCCCCATCGGCCGCGAAGGAATCCGACACGCGGTCGGCGCCGCTGCCGCGTCCGAACAGAACGGTCTCGGCGTCGGCCGTGCCGGCCAGGGTGTCGTCGCCGTTGGTGCCGAACCAGGTGCCGCCCGAGGCGCTGAGCACCTGGTAAAGGAGATCGATCGTCCCACCGTTCCAGGTCGGCCAAGCGGCCACCAGCCCGCCGTCCGGCTGGGCGGCCAGCCAGCCGCCGGTGGCGGCGTATTGGCGCGCTTGCGTCATGCGCTCCGGGGCGTCGAGCCGCGTGCCCGTCGCGTCGTAGCTCGCCATATGGTAGGCCCAGCCGTTCGCCTCCGGCTGGCTCCACATGGCGGTGAATCCGCCGTCGGGGGTGCCCGCCACCAAGGGGTAGCACGAGATGCCCTGGGCCAGCGCGAACTCGCCGCCGATCGCCTGGCCCTGGTCGTCATAGATCCGGGCGAAGGTGCTCGGCGCCCCATCACCGTTGGCGAAGGACGTCCAACCCACCACGAAGCCGCCGCCGGCCAGGGCGGTCACCATCAATTCCTCTTGATGGCCGCTGGCCGACTGATTGACCTGGACCGGGCCGCCCAGCGCCACGCCCGCCGCGTCGTAGCGGCGCGTCCACACACCCAGCCCGCTGGCGTCGTATTCGCCCCACGCCACCACCCAGCCGCCCTCGGCCAGCGGCACCAGGGCGATCTCCTGATAGCCGTGCGAGACCTGATGCGCGGTCCCCACCACCGTGGTTTCCAAAAGATTGCCCTGCGAGTCGCAACGCAGGGTGCGAATCTCCGAGCCGATGATGCTGGCCACCATGAAGCCGCCATCCGGCGTGGCCATTATGCCGTTGCTTTGCGTGACGCCGCCGACGAGGAGGCGATTGGCGCCGACCGGCTGGCCCGCATCGTCGTAGATCTGAACGTAGAGCGTGCTGTTGGCGACCGTCGCCGGCCAAACGCCCGAAGGCCAGATCACCGCCCAGCCGCCGCCGGCCAGGGCGCAGACCCGGGGCTCGGTTTGGCTGCCGCCCATCGGCGTGTTGGCGTTCGTCTCGCGGGTGATCGGAGCGCCTTCCGCGTCGTAGAAGCGGATCTGGACGCTGGGATTGCCGTCGGCCTCGCGGCCCCATGAATAGCTGGCGATGGCGAACCCGCCGTCCGCCGCGACCGCGATGTGCGGATGGCCCCGGCTTGGCCAGGACCCGTCGGTGAAACGCGGCTCCGAGCCCGTCAAAGCCGGCCGCGTGGTTACCGTGGCGGCGTCCCAGGCGCTCCACACCGTTCCGTTCGAGGCCCGCACCGCGAAGCCGTCGCCGCCCCGGCCCTCGCCGCCCACGAAGGCGACGTCGTCCAGATCGGCGGCGGCCACCGTGAAGCCGACCCCATCGGCTTGACGGACGCCGTTCACGGTGAAATAGCCGCTGCCCCAATGGGCCGAGGTGTCGCGGAACTCGTAGGCGGTGACCACATGCTCGCCCGAATCGACCAGCGACGCGGCGGCCAGCGAGGCATGCGGCCGCACCGTGCCATTCAGGGCCTGGACCGTCGACGGAGCCGGCGCCGACAGCACGAAGCCGCCGGTTCCGGCGGTGACGCCGCCATTGCCGTCGTCGACCTGCCAAGTGAAGGTGAAGGTCTCGCTGGAGCCGGGGGTGATCAGCGCGATCGCCGCCGCCGCGTCGAACGAGATGACTCCGTCCGGCGCGATCGCGAAGTCCAAGAGCGTCAGACCGGCGGACCGCGGCGCGGAGAGCAGGGCATAGGCGAGCCCGTCGCCGTCGATGTCGGTGGCCGTCAACCGCCATCCCGACACGTCGTCGCCGGGGCCGGCGGACGCTTGGAACGGCGTGGTCAAGGGCGCGTCGTTGATGCCGGTGATGGTCAGCGCGCCGCTCGCCGCAACCGACAGGTCGCCGTCCGAGACGGTCCAGGCGAATGTCAGCATGTCGGTCTCGCCCACGCCGAGCGCGGCGAAGGCGGCGCCGGGCGAGAAGGTGATCGAACCATCCGCCGCCACCGCGAACCGACTGGCATCCAGCGCGAAACGGGCCGAGGCCGGTCCGCTGGTCAGGCTGTAGACCAGCGGGTCGCCCTCGACATCGCTGGCGCTCAACCCCCAGCCGACCGGTGGCAGGGCGCCGTCCGTCCAACTCGAAGCGAAGCCGGTGGCGATCGGGGCGTCGTTGGCGCCGATGATGGTGATGGTCCCGGTCTGGGTGGTGACCGCCTTGCCGTCGGTCACCGACCATCCGAACGCGACCTGCGCGGTCTCGCCGTCGTCAAGCGCCTGCCAGACCAGTCCCGGATCGTACGAGACCGCGCCGCCCGCCGTCATGGCGAAGGCGCCGGTCGCGGGGAAGGGACCCGAGGTGAGGGCGAAGGTCAGCGGGTCGCCATCCAAATCGGTCGCCGCGAGCTGCCCCGAAAGCGAGGGACCGTCCTCGCCGACGCTTGGGACGAAGGGCAGGGCGTACGGCGCCATGTTGCCGTGGGTCAGATTGAGGACGAAGCCGTCGCCGCCGAAAACGATCGTTTCGACGCCACTCAGGCGGCCACCCGATCCGGTCCCGCCCAGCGGCGTGAGCACCCAATCGGGTCCTTGCGCGGTCAGGACATAGTCCGTGATCCCGCCATCGACCGTCAGAACGTCGGTACCGCCGCCGCCGTCGAACACCGCGTTCGACGTGGCCGATCCGCTCAAGGTGTCGTTGCCGGCTCCACCCTCGAGTGAATGGCCCGTGCCTCCCGTGACCGAAATCAGATCGTCTCCGGCACCACCTTGCAGGGTGTCGCCCGACCAACCCGAGGAGATCAGCGTGTCGTCGCCCGCGGTCGCCTTGAATGTTCCGTTGTCGCGATCGGCGATCACCAGCGTGCCGGGTTTCTTAGCCATCACTCACCCCCAAGGTTGCCATGGGGTGAAGGTTAATACGCGTTTCGGTACGCCGTCAACGCAAGATTCAAAACCAAAAATTTACTGAAAATGCCCGCTTCTAACCCCGCACCACCCCCGTCCGCTTGACGATCTTCAGCATGGTGTCCACGGTGATCGACGACAGCGTGGCGCGGGTGGTGTCTTCGATCTCCTCTAGCACGCCGCGCAGGGCTTGGCCTTCGACGGTGTTTTCGCCGGCTTCGCGGCCGCCGTTCTCGACGCCGCCGATCGGTTCGAAGACGCGGATGATGTCCAGCAGGTTGAGGCGCTTGGCGTTGCCCACGAAGCGGTAGCCGCCGCCCACCCCGCGCGAGGCTTCGACGATGCCCTCGCGGCCCAGGGTGCGCAGCACCTTGGCCAGATGGTTGGGCGAGATGGCGTATTTCTCGGCGATCTCCGAGGCCGACAATTGGCGCTCGGGCTGCTCGGCCAGTTCGAGCACCGCGAAGATGGCGTGGCGGGTGGCGATTTGCAGCCTCATTCGTCGAGGTCCTTCTCAAGCTCGATGAAGGGGCCGGCGCGCAGGCCGAGGCTGCGGAAGTAAGACATCACCAACTGCGCGTCGCGCGCGATCATGGTGCGGATCTTGGTCACGCCGGCTTGTTTGAAGCAGTGGCACAGCGCGTCGAACAGCTTGGTGCCGATGCCCTCCAGCCGCAGCTCGGGCTCGACGCCCAAGGCGAAGATCCAACCGCAGGGCGGCGAGCCGAATTCCCAGGCGCGTATCTCGCCGGTGATGAAGCCCAGGAAGGCGTTCTCGCGCATCGCGACCAGCAGGAAGCCCTCGGCGCCCGGCGCGCCATAGCGCTGGAACAGCCCTTGCCAATACTCCCGCTTGGGCATGCCGGTGATCCGCGTGTCGAGATCGACGATGGCGTCGATGTCGGCGGGTGTGGCGGGCCGGATGGTGAAATTCGACATCGGGTCTCGTCGCAATGGTTGCGGAGCGATCTTAGCACAATCACGCAATCTCGTACCAGTTTGCATGATAGGGATCATTCTTGACAGCGCCCGCCCCTTCGTTCCACGATATTGTGGCTAACCGGTACCTATTTGCCACAAAGGACCGGACAAACAGGGGGAATGCCATGAAGCCGGTGGAAATCGGGGCTGACGGCGATATTCGCTTCCCGACGCCTTTCAACGTCGCCACTCATTTCATCGACCGCCATTTGGCCGAGGGCCGGGGCGCCAAGGTCGCCATCCGCACGGTGCGCGGCGACGTGACCTATGCGCAATTGGCGGCCAATGTCGATCGCTGCGCCAGCGCCTTGACCGCGCTGGGCGTGGCGAAGGGCGAGCGTCTGCTGTTGGTGGTCAAGGACAGCCCGGAATTCTTGTACGCGTTCTGGGGCGCCATCAAGGCCGGCATCGTGCCGGTGCCGCTCAACACGCTGCTGAAGGCCAAGGACTACGCCTTCATGATCGAGAATTCGGAATGCGCCATGCTGGTGTATTCGCCCGAATACGCGGTCGAGGTCGAGGCGGCGCTGGCCAAGGCCGCGCACAAGCCCGCCCATCTGTTCGGCAGCGAGGCGTTCACGGCGCTCTTGGCCGGCGGCGCCGAAGGCTTCGAGGCGGTGCCGGCCACCGCCCTGTCGGAATGCTTTTGGCTGTATTCCTCGGGCTCGACCGGCCAGCCGAAGGGCGCCGTCCATCTGCACCGCGACATGGTGGTGACCAGCGAGACCTATGGCGTGCAGACCCTGGGCGTGCGCGAGGACGATGTCTGCTTCTCGGCGGCCAAGCTGTTCTTCGCCTACGGCCTGGGCAACGGCATGACCTTCCCGCTGTGGGTGGGGGCGACGACGGTGCTGCTCGACACCCGCCCGACCCCGGACAGCACCTTCGAGATGATCGCCCGCTTCCGGCCGACGCTTTATTTCGGGGTGCCGACGCTGTACGCGGCGCAGCTTCAGGCGCTGGAGTCGCTGAAGCCCGACCTGTCCTCGGTGCGGCTGTGCGTCTCGGCGGGCGAGGCGCTGCCGGCCGACATCTACCGCCGCTGGCGCGAGCGCACCGGGCTCGACATCCTGGACGGCATCGGCTCGACCGAGCTTTTGCATATCTTCATCTCCAACCGGGTGGGCAGCATCCGGCCGGGCTCGAGCGGCACCATGGTGCCCGGCTACGAGGCCCGCATCGTCGACGAGAACGACCGCGAGGTGCCGATCGGCGAAAGCGGCAAATTGCTGGTCAAGGGCAAGTCGGCCGCCGCCTATTACTGGCGCAATCCCGAAAAGACCGCCACCACCATGCTGGGCGAGTGGCTGAACACCGGCGACACCTACAGCCGCGACGCCGAGGGCTATTACCTTTACTGTGGACGCTCGGACGACATGCTGAAGGTCGGCGGCATCTGGTGCTCGCCCTTCGAGATCGAGGGCACCTTGATCGAATGCCCCAAGGTGCTGGAGGCGGCGGTGGTCGGCCGCGAGGATCAGGCCGGGCTGGTCAAGCCCGAGGCGTGGATCATCCTGGCCGACGGCGTCAAGCCGACCGACGCCTTGGAGGCGGAACTGCTGGCCCACTGCAAAAGCCGCATGGCGCCCTACAAATATCCGCGCAAATTCCACTTCGTCGACGAGTTGCCCAAGACGGCGACCGGCAAGATCCAGCGCTTCCGCCTGCGCGCCTCGGAGGCTTGATGGAGGCGTTCGTTCTCGACGGCTTGCGCACGCCGATCGGCCGCCACGCCGGGGCCTTGGCCGGCGTGCGGCCCGACGATCTCGCCGCGCGGGTGATCCGCGCCCTGGTCGACCGCGCGCCCGTCGCGCCGGGGATGATCGAGGACGTCGTGCTGGGCTGCGCCTGCCAGGCCGGCGAGGACGGCCGCAACATCGGCCGCAACGCCGCGCTGCGCTGGGCTCGGGAAGGTCAGCTCACCCCCCAAGATTTGGCGAGCAATTTTCGCACTGAAGA
>JADGAL010000229.1 GCA_015232025.1 Alphaproteobacteria bacterium | reverse complement strand
GCACAGGGCTCGCTTGAGGGCCTGGACTTGGAAAAGTTCTTCGACCGGGTCAATCATGACATCCTGATGGCCCGTCTGGCGCGGCGGATCGGCGACAAGCGGCTGCTGCGGATCATCCGCCGCTTCCTGGAAGCGGGAATGCTCCAGGACGGGGTGTGTGTCCGTCGCACGGAAGGAACGCCCCAAGGCGGCCCTCTCTCTCCGCTTCTCGCCAACATCCTGCTCGATGACCTCGACAAGGAACTGGAGAAGCGAGGCCACCGCTTCTGCCGGTACGCCGACGACTGCAATATCTACGTGCGGTCGCAGGCTGCCGGGGAACGGGTCATGGCCTCGGTCACCCGGTTTTTGGAGCACCGGCTGCGCTTGCGGGTCAACCGCCAGAAGAGCGCCGTGGCCCCGGTCGAGGAACGGGGCTTTCTCGGCTACCGGCTGACGCGCGAGGGACGACCGACCGTCGCGCCCAAGAGCGTCAGCAGGGCCAAGGACCGTTTGCGGGCGATCACCGACCGCAAACGAGCCATTCCCCTCGAGCGCTTCGTGGCGGAGGTGAACGGCTTCCTCGCGGGGTGGGTGATGTACTTCCGCCACGCCGACGACGAACGCGCGATGCAGGCATTGGGCGGCCGGGCGCGACGACGGTTACGCTCGGTCCGCCTTTTCCAGTGCCGACACCCCAAAGGCATCCGCTCTCTCCTGACTTCGCTGGGCGTCCCGACCAAACGGGCCGTTTCCGTCGCCTGGACGAACAAAGGATGGTGGCGCAAGGCACGCCTTGCTCCAACACAGGAGGGGATGAACAACGCGTGGTTCGCCGGCCTTGGACTGGTAGACCCCCTTCAAAAGTGGTGCGCGCTGCAAGACGACGGAAACCGCCGTGGTACGCGATCCGTACGCCCGGTGGTGTGAGAGGGGGCGCCCGCGAGGGCGCTCCCTACTCGATATCTGATCGTGGTGCTCTTTGGCCGCTTCATCAAAGAGCGCATGCCACTTTTGCGGTTGTATGCGCCGGCATGGATACCCGCTTTCGCGGGTATGACGTTGGAGGTCCGAGGTTGGGGCAGACCCGGACATGACCGCATGGGTTCCGCCTTAACCGACCCGCTCGATCCACACCAGGGTGAGGTCGTCGGACACCGGCTCGCGGTCGCGATGGAAGACGTCCAGCAGCGCCGTCAGCGGCGCCTCGGCGCGGCGGCTGTCGGCGGCCAGCACGGTCACCGCCGGTTCGTCGAGCATGGCGCCCCGGATGTCGGGCGTTTCGGTCAGCGCGTCGCTGTAAAGCAGCAGAAGCGAACCGGGCGGGAAGGGGATGGAGTGGTTTTGCCACGTTCCCTGGCGCGAGATGCCGAGCGGCAGGCCCGAGGCGTCGTGGGCGGCCATCCCATCGCTGTCGCCGATCACCGGCGAGGTGCCGGCCGCGCCGGCATAGGTGAAGACGTGGGCGCGGGTGTCGAGGATGCCGTAAAGGAAGGTGGCGAACTGCCCGATCCGCAGCAGTCCGCACAGGCGCTCGTTGAGCGCCGCCAGATAACGCGCCGGATCGCTGGGATCGGGGGGCATCTCGCTCATCAGCGTGTGCAGGCGGAAGGTGTTGACGGCGGCCCCCACCCCGTGGCCGGTGAAGTCGACCAGCCACACCGCCACCCGCCCGTCGCCGAGATCGGCGAGGCCCCAGCCATCGCCGCCCAGTTCCGAGCACGGCTCGAAATGCGCGGCGATGCGCAACCCGTGGCTGGCCGAAATCTCGTCCATCAGCGATTCGGTGGGCAGCAGGCTTTGCTGCATGTCGCGCGCCACGACCAGTTCGCCCTCCAGTCGGGCGCGGTAATCTTCGAGATCGCGGATCAGCATGCGGTTTTGCAGATGCACGCGCACCCGCGCCAGGAATTCGGCGCCGTTGAGCGGCTTGATGACCAAGTCGGTGGCGCCGGCGCGGAACGCCTCGGTCCGTTCCTGGGCGGTCTCCAGGCCGGTCTGGACCAGGATCGGCAAACTGCGGTGCTCGGGCAAGGCGCGCAGGCGGCGGCACACCTCGAAGCCGTCCATGCGCGGCATCATGATGTCGAGAACGACCAGATCGGGCTGGAAGCTTTCCACCTTCTCCAGCCCGTCGATCCCGTCGACCGCGAAGGCGATGGTCTGGATGCCGGCGGCGCGCAGCAGCGCGTCGAGCAGACGGCGGTTGGTCTCGGAGTCCTCGATGACGAGCACGCGCAAGGCCCGCACGTCGCTCACCGACGGAACTCCATCGTCAAGCAGCGTCCACCCTCGCCGATTTGCACGGCGGCCGCCAATTCCTGGATCAGCAGAAGGCCGCGGCCCGATTTGCGGTCGGCCGAGGCGTTCTCGTTCGGCTTGGTGCGATAGCCCCGTCCCTGGTCGCGCACGCCGAGGCGGAGGACCGCGGCGTCCCAGGTGGCGAAGATCTCGACCCGGCGGCCGGCGTATTCGGGATCGGCAAGGCGCCGCTCGACCTCGTCCATGAAGGCCATGAATTGATCGACGGTGGCCTCGGGCGGGGCGGCGACCCCCAGGCTGCCATGGATGATGGCGTTGGCCAGCGCCTCGTGCAGGGCCAGTTCCATCGACTGTCGCACGGCGTCGTCGAGGTTAAGCCGCGCCGCAAGAGCGGTGCAGACGGCCAAGGCGGGCTCGGTCCCGTGCGCCGAGCCGGCGGTCAGGCAGAGATAAAGGCCGCCTTGCTCGATGGTCGGGGCGAAACTCGGCCCGGCCCAATCGGTGCCGCCGCCGGCTTCGAGGCAGGCCAGGACCGGGGGCGCCAACGCCAGGGCCAGCCGGTCCGAGTCAAGCTCGCCAACCGCGAGCACCGAGGCGTCGGGCCGCTCGGTCGAATCGTAGGGAATGCCCCAGGCCTGGGCGAATTGCGCCAATCGTGGCGACGGGACCCGATCTCCGCGCAGCCCCGGGACGAACATTCAATCGCGCAACTTGAACATCTTGTCGAACTTGCTCGACAGGATGACCCGGCGCACCTGGCCCTGGGCGCCCGCGATGGCGACCTCCGCCTTGCGTTCGGCGGCGGCGTCGCGGGCCATCAGCAGCATGCCCAGCCCGGCCGAATCGATGAACTCGACCCCGGCGAGGTCGAGCACCACGACGGGCGCGTGGCTGGCGCGGATGCGCGTGACGATGTCGCGAAAGGCCGGGTGGTCGGCGTAAGTCACGCGACCGGACAGCTTGGCGGTGATCGATGCGCTCGAGTCGGTGGTGTCGTACTGCATGGCGCCCCTTATACCACGATCAGATGCGATAGCCCATCCGCAATCCGCCCCAGTGGCGGCCCTTGACGACGATGGGGGCCGAAAGATCCTTCATCATGATGAAGTTGCCGCCGCCCATGTCGCGCCGGTAGGTTTGCAGCAGAAACGGCTTGGTGTTGCGTCCCGCCCGCAACCCGGTGCGGTCGTCGAAAATCCGACGATTGCGGCAGTTGGCGTTGTTCCAGACGGGGTCTTTGCCCTGCGGCTGCGAGAATTTGAGGTTGTGGGTGGGAAGATAGCCGTTGCGGTCGACGGCGGCGCAGAACGCCACATGTTCGTCCAATTTCAGCATCTCTTCCTGGATGGCGGGCAGCACCTCGTCGGTGAAGGTGGTGAAGCGCGTCAACACTTGGCGCGGATTGCTGCCCTCGATCGGACGATAGCCCTCGTCGAACAGGTCGCCCATGCTGATGCGGCCCTTGTCGACCGCCGCCTCGAACACCCGCGAGATGCGCTCCGCCGCCGTGGTGACGCCCTGGATGAAGGCGGTGTCGCCGGTGCGGTAGGCGCTGCCGGCGATGAAGCCGATCAGTTCCTCCGAGCGCGACAACACCGTCACGATACGGTCATCGGCCGCCTTCAGGTTCTCGCTGGTCAGCGCGACGCCTTCCTGGAAGCTGTCGATTTCGCGGATCACCTCGTCGCAGCGCTCCATGCCCGAACCGGCCGCGGCGGTGATCTCGTCGACCCGGCCGCGAATACGGCCGATCGAGTCGCCGAAGCCGGCGACCGTGCCGCTGATCACGCCGACGCCGTCATTGACCGTGCCGGCCATGGTCTGGGTCTGGACGCTGGTGGTGATCAGGTCGGTGAGGCTGGTCGACAGCGTCTCGATGGTCTGGTCGATGCCCGAGGTGGTGTCGCCGGTCTGGCGGGCCAGGGTCTTGACCTCGGTGGCGACCACCGCGAACCCCTTGCCGGAGTCGCCGGCCCGCGCCGCCTCGATGGTGGCGTTCAGCGCGAGAAGGTTGGTCTGTCGGGCGATCGTGCGGATGTTGCGCGACATGCCGCGGACGTCGCCCAGCGCCACCTCGGCCGCCTCGAGTTGCTGCTCCATGCTTTGGACCGAGCCGACCAGATGGCTGACCTCGCCCAAGGCCTGGCTGATGGTCTGCAGGGATTGCCCGGATTGGCGCGCCGTCTCGTCGGTCAGCAGGTTGGTCTCGCGGGCGAACGCCTCGATCCGGCGGATCGCGCCGCCCATCTCGGCGGCCACCTCTTTCAGGTGGGCGAACAAATGCTCCTGATGTTTGACGAAGCGGGCGACCCCCTCGATACTGCCCGCGATATCGGCGACTTCCAGGCTCAACTTTTCCACATGATCGAGAACCTGCGACGCGAAGGCGTCGGCCTCGGCGCGGACGTTCGAGGATGTGCAATCTTCAACCTTGAAGCTTGTGCCGTCCATGTGGTTGCCTCCCTGAAGGCAGCTAGTTTTTTTGATGATCCGTTAACATCAAATCAAAGTCCACAGTTACCGTATGTATAGAGTATGCGCATATGAGCATACGGATCGGATCAACCCGATTTCAAGGGGTTGTCGCGTTTTCAAGAATCGGCGCAAGGAGTTTGCGCTAGCGGCAAGCCATGTGGGCCGCGGTCCGGCCCGAGCGGATGGCGCCCTCGATCGTGCATGGCAGGCCGGTGGCCGTCCAGTCGCCGGCCAGGAACACGGTGGGAAGGCCCGTCGCGGCGGAGGGCCGCAGCCGTTCGACGGGTGGGGTGTGGAGTAGCGTGGCGCGCCTTTCCTTGACCACCCGAACGGGCGGTATCGGGCCGCCGAGCGACAAGGCGGCGGCGCAATCGCGCCACAGTCTCGCGGCAATCTGTCCGGGCGCCATCGCGACCAGGTCGCGCGCGGCGCTGACGGTCACCGTCAAGACGTCGTCGCGCAGGAACAGCCATTGCGCCACGCCGCCGACCAATCCGAGCATCGGGCCGTCCGCCATGGCGGGGGGCTGGTCGAGCCGGAAATGGGCGTTGACGATGGGACTGCCCGGTAGCTCGGGTAGGCCCGGCAGCAGCGTGGCGGCCTGGGCGGGTGGCACGGCCAGCACCACGCGGTCGCCTGGTTCGAGGCGTCGGCGCTCGTCGCCGAACTCCAGGAAATCGGCGTCGAGGCGCCGCAGCCGGGCGCCGAAACGCAGCCGCGCGCCCAAGGCTTCCAGCCGAGCCAGGGCGGGCTCGATCAGCGCCGGACCCAATCCCCGCCGCGCCACATGGGGACGGCTGGCCGATCCGCCGGCCAGCAGGGCCAGGGCCAGCACTGTTCCTGTCAGTACGCCGTGTTTCATGAAACCTCCTGGATGATCCTGCGGCTTGGGCGCAACACTAAGAACAGGCCGCCTCCCTGGT